>DASUAD010000464.1:0-15472 GCA_035763965.1 Thermoanaerobaculia bacterium
GATCGTCGTCGGCGATGGGATCGCGACGAACGGCGCGAGCGCCTTCTATCGGTTGAGAGGCGGCCGGCGCTCGGGCGAGTATGTTTCGGCGGTGAAGGACACCGGAAGCACGAGCACGTTCGGCGCTTTCCGTTACGAGGGGGACGTGCCGGCGGGCTCGAAGCTCGAGGTCGCGTTCCGCTCCGGGGAATCTGCCGCTCCGGACACGACCTGGAGCGGCTGGTCGGAGTACCGCAACGCCGCGGCCGAGTCGAAAATCACCGCGCCGCCCGGCCGGTACCTCCAGTGGAAGCTGCGGATGACGACCGACGGCGCGACGCCGGCCATCCGGCGGATCGAAGCGGCTTATCGCAACCGCAACGCGGCGCCCGTGATCGAGGCGTTCTTCGCGATGGGACCGAACGAGGTGTTCGCTCGGTCCGCGGGAGGCGGCTCCAACGTGTTCGAGACGACCGCGCCCGACGAGAAAGGGATCTTCACGAGCCTGGAGGAGCCCCGGCCCGAATCCGCACCCCGCAAGCTGATGCGGAAGGGGTACCGGACCCTCACGTGGAAGACGACCGATTCCGATGGCGACACCGTCGTCCACTCGCTCGAGTTCCGGCCGGTCTCCGCGACGCGCTGGGTTCCGCTGAAGTCGAACGTCCGCGAGACGTTCTTCTCCTTCGACACGACGTCGCTTCCGGACGGGGAATACGTGTTCCGGCTGACCGCGTCCGACTCGGAATCGAACCCCGAGGAGGGCAAGTCCGCGTCGCGGGAGACGAGCCCCGTCTCGATCGACAACACGCCGCCCGTGATCAAGCGCCTCGACGTCGCTCGCGGCGTTCTCCGGATCGAGGCGGTCGACGCCGCATCGCCGGTCACCGACTTCGAGTACAGCGTCAATGCGCGCGAGTGGGTCCGCGTGGAGCCCGAAGACGGGCTGTCCGACTCGCGCCGGGAGACCTACAGAATCGAGCTGAAACCGGAGGAGCGCGGCGGGTATCTCCTGGTCCGCGCCACCGACGCAGCGCACAACGTGGCCGCGGAGTCGTTCACTGCTCCCTGAGCCGGGAAGCGGAAAACGGAAAACGGGAAACGGATCGTCACCCGGCATAATTGCCGCGTGACGCGGCGTCTCGCACCGCTCCTGCTCTTCCTTCTCGCGCTCGGCGCCTGCCGGGCGAGAGAAGAGGCGGCGCGCCCGGTCTCGAGCATCGCGCCGACGCCCACGCAGGGTCCTGTTCCCGCCCTGGGTTACCTCGACGAATCCCGTGAAGGCCCCCCGGTCGAGGGAGGAGCCCTGCGGCGGCGGCTCGTCGGAGAGCCGGCCACGCTGAACGCGGTGCTCCAGTCGGGACTGCCGGAGCAGCAGGTCCTGCAGTACATCTCCCGCCAGCTCGTGGACTTCAACGCGCGGCTCGAGATCGTCGGGAACCTCGCCGAGCACTGGACGGTCTCCGACGACGGGCGCGAGTATCGGTTCTCTCTGGACCGCGACGCGGTGTGGGAGGACGGCAAGCCCGTCACCTCGGCGGACGCGGTGTTCACGATCCGTCGGATCGTGGACCCCGAGGTCCCCTCGCCGGTGTTCAAGCCGGTCTTCGAGGGCCTCGAGGTCGTCGAGGCCCTCGACCCGACCTCCTTCCGCGTCCGGTTCCGGGAGATGGACGCCTATCGCCTCTTCGCGTTCGCGTTGCCCCTGCTCCCCGAGCACCGGTTCCGAGGTCAGTCCTTTGTGAGGGCCCGCGAGAACCGCGCGCCGCTCGCGAACGGACCATACCGGGTCGCGAGGTGGAAGACGCAGGAAGCGATCGAGCTCGAACGGAACCCGCGCTGGAAGGGAGCGCCCGGGCACTTCGACCGCGTCGTGTTCCGGATCGTGCCGGAAAACGCCGTCGCGTATCGCGCGCTCGTCGAAGGGGACCTGGACGAGACCTGGATCGACCAGCCTCTCAAGGAGCGGAGCGAGAAAGACAGAGGCTTCGAGGAGTGCTGTCGCGCCGTGGAGTTCTACAACCTGGACTACAACTACGTCGGCTTGAACAATCGCTCGCCGTTTTTCTCCGACGCCCGCGTGCGGCGCGCGATGACGATGCTCCTCGACCGGCCTGCGATCGTCCGCGGCCTGTATCACGGGTCTGCCCGGATCATTTCCGGTCCCTGGGCGCCCGACTCTCCCGCATACGACGCGACGGTGACGGCGCTGCCGTTCGACCCGCGCGGAGCGGGGGAGCTGCTCGACCAGGCGGGTTGGCGCGACAGCAATGGCAACGGCACGCGCGACCGTGGCGGGCGGGAGTTCGAGTTCGACCTGCTCGTCTCCGCCGGCTCGACGGTCGGACGCCAGATCGGCGAGATCTTCGCGGCCGAGCTCGAGCAGGCGGGCGTTCGGGCCCGCATCCGGACGCTCGAGTGGGGCACTTTCACGGAGAGAGTGGACTCGGGCTCATACGAAGCGGCGAACCTCGCCTGGGCTGCAGCCGACCCGAACCCCGATCCGTTTCCCTACTGGCACTCTTCTCAGTTTCCGCCCCGCGGCCTGAACAGCGCGTATTACTCGAACCCCGCAGCCGACCGCCTGATGGAAGAGGCGCGCCGGGAGCTCGACCCCGAAAAGCGGCGCGCGGCCTACCAGCGGCTGCACCGGGTCTTTCGCGACAATCCGCCGGTCGTCTTCGTCGTGAACGCGACGCAGAAGTACGCTTTCCGCCGGCGGATTCACGGGCTGGTCACGTCTCCCCTCGGCCTCTACGGATTCTCGCCGGGCCCGCTCTCCTGGTGGGGAGCGCACGACGAGAGGTCGCGGCCGGCCGCGGAGTGATCCGCTTTCTCGTCCGCCGCCTGGCGCTCGCCGTTCCGACCCTCTTCGGGATCGTCGTCCTGGTCTTCGTCCTTCTCCACCTGGCGCCGGGAAGCCCGGCGTCGGCTTCCGGGTCTCTCGAGTCCGGCCGGCGGGCCTCGGCGGCTGCGCGCGAAGAGATGCGCCGGCTGTACGGGCTGGACCGCCCCCTTCCCGAGCAGTTCGCCCGGTGGATCGGCCGGGTCGCGCGGTTCGACCTCGGGGAGTCGTTCGTGGACCGGCGGCCGGTGTCGCAGCGGATTCGCGAGGCCCTTCCGGCGACGCTCGTGCTGAACGGGCTCGCGCTCTTCTTCACTCTCGCGCTCGCCATCCCGATCGGCGTCGCCGCGGGAGGGCGGCCGGAAAGCCTGTTCGACCGGACGTCGGCCGTCGCTCTCTTCGCGCTCTATTCGATGCCCGTCTTCTGGGCGGCGCTGCTCCTTCAGACGCTCCTCTCCGTCGAGCTCGGGTGGCTGCCGCTCTACGGCGTTTCTTCCGATCCGGCGCCTCCGGGTTTTGCCGGCCTGGCCGACCGGCTGGCGCACCTCGCGCTGCCGGTGACGTGCCTGACCTACGGCTCGCTCGCGTTTTTCGCGCGGCTCGTTCGCGCCGGCGTCGTCGAGGCGCGCTCGCAGGACTACATGACCGCCGCCCTCGCGCGCGGCGTCTCCCGCCGGGCGGCACTGTGGCGCCACGCGTTCCGCAATGCGCTCCTCCCGCTGATCACGCTCCTGGGACTCCTCCTGCCCGGACTCCTGTCGGGCAGCGTGATCGTCGAGCGGATCTTCGCGTGGCCCGGTCTCGGGCGCCTCTACTTCGACTCCATCCTGTCGCGGGACTATCCGGTCGTTCTGGGCCTGTCCTTGGTCGGCGCGGTCACGACGCTCGCCGCCACGCTCGCCGCCGACGTGGCGTACGCCTTTGCCGACCCCCGCGTGCGGGAGGAAGGAGGCTCCTCCTGATCCGCCGGCTCCGTGGGAGCGGACGGGTCGCCCTCGCCGTCGTCGGACTTCTCTGGATTCTGGCTGCAGTCTCTCCTCTCTTCCGCGGGCGCGCCTCGGAGATCCGGCTCGAGGAGCGCCTCCAGCCGCCGTCCCTCGCGCACCCGTTCGGCACGGACGATCTCGGCCGCGATCTCGCAGCCCGCGTCGTGGTGGCCACGCCGATCTCGCTCGCGATCGGTCTCGTCGCGGCGGCGATGTCCCTCGCCGTGGGCTTCGGCGTGGGCGGTGCGGCGGGATATTTCGGAGGAGCCGTGGACCTCGTGCTCTCGAGACTGATCGAGGTCGTGCTCTGTTTCCCGGTGCTGTTTCTCCTCCTGGCGCTCGCGGCGTTTCTGCCGCCGTCTCCGGCGACGGTCGTTCTCGCGATCGGGTTGACCACGTGGCCGGCCGACGCCCGATACGCCCGCGCCGAGATCCTCAAAGCAAAGAATCTCGATTACGCGCGCGCGGCCCGGGCCGCAGGGGCAACGCCGGCGAGGATTCTTCTGCGCCACCTCCTTCCGAATGCGCTCCCGCCGCTCCTCGTGTCGGCCGCCTTCGGCGTGTCCTGGGCGATCCTCGCGGAGGCCGCGCTGTCGTTCCTCGGCGTCGGACTTCCGGCGCCGGCGGCATCCTGGGGAGGCATTCTCTCCGCGGCGCCGGCGTACATCGAGGAAGCCTGGTGGATCGCGCTCTTCCCGGGCCTCGCTCTCTTCGCGACGGTGTCTGCCTATAATCTGCTCGCTGAAGGATTGCGACAGGCGACGACCGAAGCCGAGGTGAAGTGATGCCGGAACGCGTGGCTCTCTACCCCGGCTCCTTCGATCCGCTCACCAACGGCCACCTGGACGTCCTGTTCCGCGCGAGGCGCCTCGCCGACCGGGTGATCGTCGCGATCCTCGAGAACGACGAGAAGAAGCCCCTTTTCTCTCTCGACGAGCGGCTCGAGATGATCCGTGAGATCGTGGGAAAAGATCCCGGCGTGTCGGTCCACTCCTTCTCCGGCCTCCTCGTGGACTTCGCCGCGGAGAGCGGCGCGACGCTCATCGTCCGCGGGCTTCGAGCGATCTCCGACTACGAGTACGAGCTCCAGATGGCGTGCATGAACCGGCGTCTCGCTCCGTCGATCGAGACCGTTTTCCTCATGGCCAAGGAGGAGTACTCGTACGTCTCGAGTCGACTGGTCAAGGAAATCGCCCGCCTGGGAGCTGACGTCTCGGGGCTCGTGCCGGAGCTCGTGCGAAAGCGGCTCGTCGAAAAACTTTGAAGACCGTCGAGACGCGGCTCCGGGTGCGGTACTCCGAGACCGACCGGATGGGGATCGTCTACCACGGCCACTACGTCGCGTGGTTCGAGGTCGGGCGGACCGAATACTGCCGCGCGGCGGGCGCGCCCTATCGGACGCTCGAGGATGCCGGTCTCCTCATCCTGGTCACCTTCGTCCAGTGCAAGTTCCGACGGTCGGCCCGATACGACGACGAGGTCCGCATCGCGACGAAGCTGACGGAGCTCGCGAACCGCGGGCTCGCGTTCGCCTACGAGGCTCTGGACTCCGAGGGCCGGCTCCTCGCGGAGGGTGCGACCCGGCACGTGTTCGCCGACGCGGAGGGCCGCCCGGTGCGCGCGCCGGCCGGGGTCATCGAGACGCTCGCCCGATTCTCGGGAATCGGTAATCGGTAATCGGGAATCGAAGCCGTATCTACTCGTCTCGATTTCCGATTTCCGATTTCCGATTTCCGAATCCGTATCGCGCGATCGTCCACAGGATCTTACCCCCGGCTCTGAGCGTGCCCGCGAGCGTCCCCGTGATCTTCGAGACCCCGACGCGCCGGCGATAGGAGACCGGGACCTCGGCGATCCGGAGTCCCTTCCGGATCGCCTTGATCTGCATTTCGACGGTCCATCCGAAGTTTCGATCCTCCATGCCGAGGCTCTCGAGCGCTTCCCAGCGGATCGCGCGAAAGGGACCGAGGTCGGTGTAGCGCCGTCCGAACAGGAGCCGGACGAGTGCGCACGCGAGCGCGTTGCCGAAACGGGCCTGGGGCAGGAGAGCGCGGGGCTCGCGCTTGCCGAGCATGCGCGAACCGATCACGAGATCCGCCCCCGCTTCGATTCCGTCGAGGAGAAGGGACATCTCCTCCGGATGGTCCGAGTAGTCCCCGTCGAGGAACACGACGACCTGCGGCGGCGCAGCTTGCAGTGCCGCGATTCCGGCGAGACAGGCGCTCCCGTAGCCCCGGCGATCTTCGTGCACCAGCCGCACCGGCAGGGCGCTCGCTACGCGGGGCGTTCCGTCCGTCGAGCCGTTGTCCACGACGACGATCTCGCGGACGCATTCGCGCGGGATGTCGGCGACGACGAGCGGCAGGGAGTCCCTCTCGTTGAAAACGGGAATGATGACCGCGACCGAGGCAAGGGCCGCGCCCGTCGGCATCATGCGATCCGGGACCTCACCCGCGGCGCTTTGAGCGTCACCGCGAGGCCGCCGAAGATGAGCGCGGCGGCGATGGCCGTCCTCCAGCCGGGTCTTTCGCCCAGGATCACGATCGCGAGCGTCGAGGCGATCATCGGCTGGAGGAAAACATAAGAAGCGACCCGGGACGCCTGCGTGCGCGCGAGCGCCCAGGAGTTCAGGAGGTAAGGGATCACGGTGCAGAAAACGACGACCGCCCCGAGGCTCCACCAGGCGATCGGCGAAACCTTCGCCGGAGAGAATCGGGCGAGGGCAGGTATCGACGCGAGCACGATCGCCGGCGCGCCCCAGCGAAACACGGCGGAGGTGAACGTGAGCGGCCGGTATCGCGCGAGGAGCGGGCGCGAGAGGACGAGGTAGAGAGAGTAGAAAAACCCGTTGCCGAGGATCAGGAGGTCGCCGCGAAAGTACTGGCTGCTCCACTCGAAGCGCTCCGCGTTCAGGAGAACGAGCGCTCCCGCGCCGGCGAGAGCCATTCCCGCGATCGCCCGGGGCGTCGTGTGTTCCCGTCCGAGCAGCACGGCCGCGGCGAGCGTGAACACGGGGATCGTGGAGATCAGGATCGAGGTGTTGATCGCCGTCGTGAGCGAGAGTCCGAAAATGAACATCACCTGGTTGAACGACACTCCGAGGAGCGCGAGCAGGAAGATCCGCCCGCGGTCCGACGGATCGAGCCGCTCCTCCTCCGGCGACATCCGGCGCACGACCTCGAGCATGACCGCCGACGTGACGACCCGGATCGCCGCCAGCGCGAAGGGGGGAATCGACACGAGAGCGAGCTTCCCGAAGATCGGAAAGAGGGCGAATCCCGTCTGGGCGCCGGCGAGGGCGGCATGGACCTTCCAGCCGGGAGCCTCGTGGCCGGGTGCGAAAACGGCCGGCCGCTCCTTCACGCGGAGGGCAGGTCCGAGACGATCGCCGAGAGATGCGGCTTCGATACGCAGACGAGCCGCGCGCCCGGCGCGACGTCGTGAAAAGCGTATCCGAGCCCGATCGGGCCCAGGCGGGGCGACACGACGGCGCTCGTCACGCGCCCGGCTTCGGTGCGCGACGGACTCTCTTTCCCGGCGCGCTCGAGAACGTCGCCCACGTCGAGAAGTCCCTCCGGAAAGCGAAAGGAAACGAGGCGCCGGTTGACGCGTCCGTAGGTTCGCAGCCGCGCGACGACTTCCTGGCCGACGTAACAGCCCTTCGTCGTCGAGATCGCGTCGTCCATGCCGACCTCGTCGGGCAGGTTCGTCTCGTCCATGTCGGACCCGAAGCGCGGCCGCCCCGCCTCCACGCGGAGAATTTCTGCGGTCTCGTCGGAAACCTCGGTGGACCCCGCGGCGGCGAGCAGGGTCTCGACCTCCGCGCGGCGGTCGGCCGGAACGAGGAGGTCGCCGGATAGCCCGCGCCGGGGCCCCAGCCGGAGAATCCACCCGGGCAGAGCGAGGTTCGCTGCTTTCGGGCCGTAAAGACTCACGCGGACGAACTCCCCGGACCGGTCCACGAGCGCCACCTTCGTGAACACGGCGTACTTTCGCAGGTGGTCGAGCACGGTCTGGCGGAGAGTCGCGGGGACCACGAGGCGCAGGCGGTCTTCGAGGCCGACGACCTGCGCCACGAAGAGGAGCTTTCCCTTCGGCGTCAATCCCGCGGCTGCCCGGGCCTCGCCCTCCGCGAGACCGTGCACCTCCTGGGTGAGCTGGCCCTGGAGGAACGAGAGGCGGTCGTCGCCGGCGACGTCGATCACGCCGGCAGTGGAGAATCGGTGTGCGACCCTCTCGTGCGCCGCTTCATAGCCCGCCGGGATCGCGACGGAAGGCGCATTCGCGCCCATCTTCTGAATTCTCGGGCTCCCGAGCCGTCCCCTACTTCGGGACGATCACCGCCCGGATGCGCACCTTCGGAGCGTCGGCGATGTCGAGCGTCTTCATCAGCGTCGACACCCGGATGTCGTCGTCTGACTCTCCGGCGTCGACCGAGCCGCTTCGATCGCTCGACTTCACGACGTTGCCCTTGTTGTCCAGGATCTCGAGCGAGAGGTGGATCTGACACTTGCGATCGCTCTTGTTTCCGACGTTGAACTCCCACCAGAGCCATGACTTGTCGCCGGGGTCCTTCGATCGCGCCTCCGCGATGTCCTCCTCGTCCGGGTAATTGCGCAGCGTCAGGCTGTCGATCGAGCAGCCCTGGTAGGTCCAGCCGAGCCGCGCGTCGGATCGTCGCGGCACCGAGATCGTCTTTTCGAAGGAGCCATCCGCTGCAGAAGCCGCCGCAGGGCCGGCGAGGATCGCGAGCAGGAGAACGACCGTTCGTCGTCGGTTCATGAGCGCCTCGACATTCGCAGAAGCTCGTTGTCGGCATCGTATCATCGCGGCGTGAGCGAGCCCGGAGAGCCGCGCGATCTCCACGTCATCGACGTCTTCGTGATGTCGGTCAAGTGCGGCAACTGCGACTCGTATCAGACGATCGTCGGGTTCCAGAAACTCGCGGAGAAGAACGTCTACACGTACGAGTGCGAGAACGACGTCTGTGACCCGAACGTCACCCGGACGATCGTGGAGGTCCCGAAGCATCTCGACAACTCCACGAAGCGAGCCGAGGAGCTGCCGTACTATTCCGCCGACGCGGAGGAGGAGCCCGGTTGAGCCGCGTTCCCGGACCCCGCACCCTGGAATCCTCCACCCTGTAGAATGAGTCGTTTATGAGCCACGCAGCCGGGCCGCACCCGGTTTCCGTCCTCGCGCCCGATCTCGCCGACCGGCTGCGAAAACGCCTCGCGTCCTCGCCCGCCCTCCAGTGGCTCCAGCCGACCCTGGAGGAGCTCGCACTCGATTACTGCGTTCTCGGTCTCGCGTACCGGCCGGAGCTGACCAACGGATCGCCGACGATGCACGGCGGGGTTCTCGCGACGCTCGCCGACACGGCCGTCGCATTCGCGCTCTCGACGAATTTCGACGGCAAGATGGGGTTCGCGACGACGGATCTCACGATCCATTTCCTGCGCCGAGCGAAGACCGACGTGAAGGCACGCGCGCGAATTCTGAAGAAGGGGAGACGCGTCTCCGTCGGCGAGGTGGACGTCGTCGACGCAGACGGCCAGGCCGTCGCTCGCGCGCTGACGAGCTTTCTCCTCACGACGTCTTCCTTCGACTATCTTCCTGGAGGTTCCCGGTGAACGACGAGCCCGTACCGTTTCCCGCCGCGGAAGCGGTGGAGGGGGAAAAGAAACCCCGCCGCCGCCGCGGAGGCGTGCGCCACCGAAAATCCCGCGGCAAGGAGGAGTCCCGTCCCGCGGCGGATGCCGCGCCGCCGCGGGCAAACGCGACGGCTCCGCCGGCCCAGCCCCTCCTCGCCACGGTCGCTGCCGTGGCGCCGCCCGCCTCCGTGTCTTTCGGCGCCGCCCCGGCCCTTCCGACGCGCCCGTCCGCCGAGCAGCGCCTCGCGGTCTTCATCGACTTCGAGAACATCGCGCTCGGGGCCCGCGACGCACAGTACAAGAAATTCGACATCAACCTGGTGCTTCAGCGGCTCATCGAGAAGGGCCGCATCGTGTTCAAGAAGGCCTATGCCGACTGGACGCGATACGCCGACTACAAGCGCGAGTTCCACGAGGCCGCGATCGAGCTCGTGGACATTCCGCAGCGCGGCTACACCGGCAAGAACTCCGCCGACATCCGCATGGTCGTGGACGCGATGGACCTCGTCGGGGCGAAGGCCCACATCACGACGTTCGTGATCCTGTCGGGAGACTCGGATTTCTCGCCGCTCGTCTCCAAGCTGAAGGAGAGCGACAAGAACGTCATCGGCGTCGGCGTGAAGAACTCGACGTCCGATCTCCTCATCACCAACTGCGACGAGTTCATCTTCTACGAAGACCTCGTCCGCGAGACGCATGCGCTTCCGTCGATCGAGAACCTTCCCAAGAAGCAGCAGGACGTCTTCCGCCTGATGCTCGACTCGATCCAGGCGCTGCAGCGCGAGAACTACGACGTGATCTGGGGCTCGATGGTCAAGCAGACGATGCAGCGCAAGCAGCCGTACTTCAACGAGACCTACTACGGCTACAAGTCGTTTTCGGAGCTCCTCGAAGACGCCGAGCGCAAGGGCCTGATCTCGCTCAAGAAGGACGCCAAGAGCGGGGGATACATCGTCTCGGTTTGACTCGATCGCCGAAGGTTGCACCCTCTCCCCTCGGGAGAGGGGGCCGGGGGTGAGGGGGCTGCCTCGCCCGGGCTCCTCTAGATTTCCCGGAAGAAGAAGCGGTCGAGAACGGAGAGGTCCGACCGGTCGAAGTCCGGGTCCATGATCCAGAGCGCCGCGGCGATCGACGACGCGAGCGAGTTGCCGTCCTGCGGCGTGAAGCAGAACCCGATCACCTCGCGGTCGCCGTTGACCGTCACGGTCGGCTTCGCCACCACCGTCTGCGAGAAGATCCGGCCGTAGTAACCGTGATCGCGGCCGAAGGAGAAGATCTGGTTGGCCGACCGCTTCTCCGTCATCGCGATCCGCGTGTTGCACTGGAGTCGCTGAAGCACCTTTTCGCGGCTCGATGGCTCCGAGAGCTCCATGTCGAACCAGAGAGTGTGCATGTACTGGGTGTTCAGCTTCATCGCCGAGGAGAAGATCCGCGGCTTCCAGCCGATGGTCTCGAACAGGTGGTAGGCGTCGCGGGCATGATGCGTCCCGAACTGGGGATCGTCGTGCTTGCCGGCGGTGGGCGCAGGCACGTAGCTCGAATCCTGGGAGACGTCGTTCGCCCGGCGCATGCACACGAACCGGCCGGTCTCGAGGATGGGCTCGCCGTCCCGCGCGCCGAGCGTCTTGATGAGGGTCGCGATGTTGTGCGTGTTGCAGGAGACGATCTGGATGAAGCGGTCGTCCCCCGGAATCAGGGCCTCTTCGTTGATCCCGATCGCGAAGGGTTTTCCGAAGCTGAATTCGCTGCCCTGCGCGATGAAGCCGTTCGGGCCGGAGAGCTTGTCGTAGATCTTCTTGTTCTCGTTTCCGGCGGGCGTGCAGTCGATCACCACCGTCGCCCGCTCGAGGGCCTCCTGCGCCTCGTAGGAGACCTTGTGACCGAGAGCTTCGAAGTCGGCCGCCTTGTCGGGGTCGACCGCGAGCTGCGCGCCGCGGCGCATGAGATGGTTGACCTTCGCCCGTTCCGTCATCATCGGCGTCCGTTTGTGGAACGTGATCTCTTCGACGCCGAGGTGGCGCTTGAAATCGGCGAAGAAGCCGATCAACGGCTCGCCGATCGTCCCGGTTCCGACGACGTGTACGATCTTGCTCATGGGGGCGTCTCCCGTGTTCTCGGTCCCATCGCGGGGAAGATTCCGCGGGAGGGGACGGCCGGAAGAATACGATGAGACGGCGGATTCGCCAATGCGGGCGGCGGGCGTGACGGGC
Source organism: Thermoanaerobaculia bacterium (assembly GCA_035763965.1). Lineage (GTDB taxonomy): Bacteria > Acidobacteriota > Thermoanaerobaculia > UBA5066 > Gp7-AA6 > Gp7-AA6. The sequence goes on from DASUAD010000464.1 coordinate 11,675, forward strand.
CGGCTCCGTTCCTTCCTGTTCGAGGGTCCGGCGGGCAGGCTCGAGGCGCTCTGGAAGGAACCGGAAGGCGCTCGAAAGGGCTCCGCGGTCTTCGCACATCCGCACCCGCTCCATGGCGGAACGCTCCACAGCAAGGTCGTTTTTCGCGCGGCGCGAGCGCTCTCGCGGGAAGGATATGGCGTCCTCCGCTTCAATTTCCGCGGCGTCGGGCTGTCGGAGGGACGATACGACTCGGGTCGGGGTGAAACGGACGATTACCGCGCCGCGCTCGCCGAGGCCGAGCGCCGGGGCGGAGGGCCGCTTGTGGCGGGAGGTTTTTCGTTCGGATCGGCCGTGGCTCTCCGCGCGATCGGGCAGGACGAGCGGGTCGTCGCGTACATCGGCATCGGAGTGCCCTTTGCCTCCGACGTCGCGGTCGAGCTGCCGCGCCCGAGAATCCCGGCGCTCTTCGTCGTGGGCTCCGACGACGTGTTCGGTCCACCCGGGATGCTTCGCGACTGGGCGGACGGCGTCGGGCGGATCGTCGAGATTCCCGGCGCGGACCACTTCCTCGAGGGCGAGCTCGATGCGCTCGAAGAGACCATTACGGGATTTCTCTCCGGGCTCGGGGATCGGCGCAGATGAGCGGCGTCCCCGGATCCCTCTCGGTGGAGACGCGCCGCCAGCTTCTCGAGCTCGCGCGGGGCACGCTCGCGGCCTACTTCCGGGGGGAGCCGCCGCCCCGCCTCGGGTCCGACCGCGCGGAGACTTTCGGGCAGGCGCGCGCACTGTTCGTGACTCTCCGGCGCGGCGGACAGTTGCGTGGCTGCATCGGAACGCTCGCTCCCGAAGGCGATCTCGCGCGGACCGTTCCCCGGTTCGCGCTCAGGGCCGCGTTCGAAGACCCGCGGTTCCCGGGGCTGACCCCCGAGGAGCTCCCGGAGTGCACGATCGAAATCTCGGTCCTGACGCCGCCGCTGCCGGTGGAGAGCCCGGAGGAGATCGTCGTCGGCCGCGACGGGTTGATCATCGAGTTCCGGGGCCGGCGGGGGCTCCTCCTGCCCCAGGTTGCCACCGAGTGGGGCTTTGACCGCGTGACGTTCCTCGCCGAGGTCTCGCGCAAGGCCGGTCTGCCCCCGGACGCCTGGCGGCTGCCGGACGCCCGGCTCTGGTCGTTTCAGGCGGAAGTCTTCGCGGAAGGGAAGGAAGGGGAGTGAAATCTCGCGCCCACTCCGCGGTCGAGCGGCGCCCCTCACCCCGGCCCTCTCCCCGACGCGGGAAGAGGGAGTTCTCGCGGCGGCGTGTCTGCTTCGCACACGTCGCGACCAGGCAATGACGCGGCGGGGCACCGGCAATCGCCAGAAGAAGATCGTCGCTCCGCGTGGGGCGCGGGGAGGAGAGCGCCAGTTCCGGCCGACGCCGCCTCGACCTGCCGACGCGACCCGGAAACCAAAGACCACAGGCGGGAATCCGAACCGACCCGGGAAACCGGTATAGGCTCTTCTACAAGCAATCGCGTCGAACAATTGAAGTCCTCGCGAGAGGACCTTCGGAAAGAGGAGGAGCCATGCGGAAGTCCGTCGTCTTCTCGGTCGTCCTGGTTTCCTTCGTTCTCGTGTCCTCCGTTTCTCTTGCCCAGGCCGTCAAAGGCGAGAACGTGGTCGTTCTCAAGGAGGCGACCACGACGAAGCTCGCCGGCGGCAAGACCTACGTCACCCAGGGGAATCACCAGTTCTTCATGACGGCGGACCCGAAGCACCCGTTCAACGGCGCCTCGGGGGATTGCGACGGGGCCTGCGTCGTTGACGCCAACAACTCCGCGACGTGCATGGGATCCTGCACGGTTGTGGATCGCGAGGGCGACATCTCGTTCTTCACGTGGGACGGACAGACCGAAGGCACCTGGAAGCTCGTCGGCGGCACGGGCAAATGGAAGTCCTCGAGCGGTCAGGGCACCTGGAAGGGCAGCCCGGACGCGGCGCCCGGAAACTTCGCCCGGAACAGCTGGGAAGGCACGATGACGATGGCGGCGGCGACGAAGAAGTGACCGCCGCAGGCGATCATCCGGACGGGAGCGAAGGATCTCTCTCCGGAGACGTTTCGCTCATTTTCGAGATCGGCCCCGAGTAGAGAAGCAGCGCGGCCGCCACGGCCGCGTTCAGCGAATCGACGGGTGACCGCATCGGGATCGTGATCCGTCGGTCGAGATAGCGATAGGCGCCGGCCGGAAGGCCGCCGCCTTCCGCGCCGATGACGATCACCGACTTTTCGGGAATCGGCTTCTCGAAAGGATTCTCGCCCCCTTCGGCCACAGCGCCGCAGATGGCGCGTCCCGCTTCGCGCGCGGAAGACGCGAACGGCTCGAACGAGACTCTCCCGGAGACGGGGACGCGCAGCACGCTGCCCGCGCTGGCGCGGACCGCGCGCGGATGGAAGAAGTCCGCGGTCCCCGGAGCGGCGAGGACGCCCGCGGCGCCGGCCGCTTCGGCGACGCGCACGATGGCGCCCAGGTTGCCCGGGTCCTGGATTCCGAAAACGAACACGACCGCCCCGGGGCGGGCGAGAATCTCCGCCGAGGGCACGTCGCGTCGCCGCGCGACCGCGATCAGGTGCTGCGGGGTCGCCGAGTCCGCGAGCCTCTCCAGGACCTTCCTCGAGACGAGCCGCGGCCGCGTCGACGTCAGAAGGGCGAGCCTTCCGGGCTTGACGCTCTCGTCGTGCAGGACGTGATCGAGCGACGCGCCGGCGGCGATCGCGTCGAGGATCGTCTTCTCTCCCTCGAGGAGCAGATGGGTCTTGTCGTCGAGCGAACGCGCGATCTGTCGGATGAGCGGGTTCGCGGGGGACTCGATGGCGGCCATCGGAGCTGATTATTCCTGAACCCAGCCAGACCCTGGAAAGAGCCAAAAAAAGGGGCCGGCGCGTAACGCCGGCCGGGATCACCTGTCGAAAGAGCTCTCTTACTGAGGCGTAATCACCGTTGCGTGTTGGGTCTCGTTGTTGACAACGGTGACGAAGGCCCAAAGTCGCAGGCCTGGCGTTACCGGTTCGATCTCGAGACGAACTCTCGTCGCATTCCCCAGCGGAGCTATGGTGGAGGGGTCTGAGACGGCTGCATAACCGGGGTGGGCATCGGGAATCCGGGGCGACGGGAATTGGAGCGCGATCGTAGACTCGCCGAGGAGGAGATCCAAGGCTCCGTTCGGTTCCTGGTTGTCCGGCGCGATCCGATACATGCGAACGCGGACCAACGCCTGTCTCTCCGTTGCGTCCAGCTCGTAGATTCGGAGCACGTGGCGAAATCCGAAGGTCAGCGGAACGTCGATCAAGGACACCTTGTCCGGTCGAAACATTCCTTCGCGCACCACCGGCAGCTCGGTGCCCCACGTCTGGCTTTGGCGGCTGAGGTCCCGAAAGCGAAGCGCGAAGGAGAGCTGACTTGCGAAGCCGGTGGGGGCGTGGAGGAAGACGCCCTGCAGGCCTCCCCCCGCGAAGAAAATCTTGGGTCGAAACGTCACTCCCGGGTTCAGAACAGCGGGATCGTTGCACTCGAACGGGCATGTCGGGGTAATACCGAAGACCCCCACGGCCTCCGGACCCCGATTCAGAATCCGGATATCAGTAACCCAGGACGATCCGAATGCCCCCGCCAGAGGTTCCTCGACGACGACGGGCAAAAGGATTTTCTCGTAAACCTGCGCCCGAGCCGGCAGGGCTGCAGCTACAAAAAGAAGGGCTGCGAAGAGAGCCCGACACGTGCGATCTGAGGTCATTGGGGTTCCCCCGTGGAGATGATGATTGCCGGTCATGGGAGCTCAG
>DASUAD010000465.1:0-2184 GCA_035763965.1 Thermoanaerobaculia bacterium
CGGAGGTCTCGCGCTCGGGCGTGCCGACGCGGCCGTGGAAGTACTTCTGGACGACGATGTTCGTCGCGGTCTGCGACCAGGACTTCGGGACCTCGACGTTCTTCTGCTCGAAGATCGTCTCGCCCTTCTCGGAGGTGATCGACGCCGTCCGCAGCTCCCACTCGATGGCGTCGTACGGCGACACCGACGGGTCGGAATAGACGCGGCGGAAGGTCAGGCCCTTGAGGCCGCCGGGCGGGGCGGCGGGGCCGGCGCTCGCCTCCGCGCTCTTCTGGGTGGCGATCCCCCGAGGGTCCTTTTCCGTGGCCTCCCTGTCGTCCGCAGCGTCCATCCCACCCATCCTTTCGCTCCCCTTTCTCGACTTCAAAAACGTTCGAAAACGGTCGAAAAAGCCCCACCCCGACCCGTCAAAAGAGAAGCCAGCCCGCCTATTGGGAAAACGTCTCCATGTCGTCGAAAACGGCTCCGTGGACCGGTGATAACTGGGTTGAAGATGAGGTTAGGACCGGACGAAGTCGGAGTCAAGAAAAATACCAGATGTTGTGCATGCGACAAAAACAGGCACAGGAAATAGTGGCATGGGATATGCTGTTGATGAGCTCAGGATGGGCACGAAGGTGGCGAAAAAGACGGCCCCGGCGGAAATGAAAACGCCCGAAATCCCGGCCAAAATCGAGGCGAAATCGGTCTTCGAGGTGGACAGCTCGAGGCTCGGAATCGGTGTCTTCAGCCGGCCACTCCTTGACAGGGAAATGCGACGTTTTCGGGCGGCCTGGGAAGAGAGCCTGCCGGAGGGGATGGGCGACTACGAGGTGGATGAGAAGCGGATCTCCTTCGTGGCTCAGCCGGAGGGCGTGCCGGCGGCGTGGGACCGGATCGACAGCCTGCTCGCCGCGGCGACCGGGAAGGCGACGGGGGGTCGGCCGAAGAAGGTGGCGTAAAGCCCCCCAGCCCGAGGCCCCCTCACCCCAACCCTCTCCCCGCAAGCGGGGAGAGGGAGTAAAGCCCCTCAGCCCGCGGGGAGAGGTGAGCGAAATAGGTAGAATGGAATCCGCTGACGCGGCCGCTTGTTTGCGCTGACCTGAGATCAAAGGAGTAGGAATGTCCTCGACGTTAATGCCAGAGACGCCGGTCACCGGCTCCGAGCCGACCGGGATCACCGGGCAGAAACCGCTGCTCGCGCTGACCGACGCCGCGGTCGAGAAGGTCAAGTACTTCGCCAAGTCGATGCCGGATTCGGAGGGTAAGCCCCTGCGGATCTTCGTGCACGGCGGCGGGTGCTCCGGGTTCCAGTACGGGTTCCAGTTCGACGAGAAGCGCGAGGGCGACAACGTCCTCGAGCAGGGCGGGATCATGGTCGTCGTCGATCCGCAGAGCGCGGTTTACCTGCGCGAGTCGACGGTCGACTACGTCGAGGATTTCCGCGGCGCCGGGTTCTCGGTGACGAACCCCCAGGCGACCGGCGGCTGCGGCTGCGGCAAGTCTTTCAGCGCGTAACAGGCCGGCACTCTTCTTCGGCCTTGAAGCCCCGCGAAAGCGGGGCTTTTTCGTTCCCGGGCAGGCGAGATGCGAGGTAGCAAAATCGATCGGAAAGGCGATCATGACGAAGGTCGAAGAGCTGGAGAAAAACGTCGAGAAGCTCTCCGAGAAGGAGCTGTCTCTTTTCCGGGAGTGGTTCGCGACGTTTGACGCAGAGGTCTGGGATCGCCAGATCGAAACCGACGTTGCTCAAGGCAAGCTCGACGGTTTTGCGGAAGACGCGATCGCGGCTCACAAGAGGGGCGACAGCCGCGAGATTTGAAGCATCGCGCCGCTCCAGAGTTCTGGCGCCTCTTCGATCAACTTCCCGCACGAATTCAGACCCAGGCACGGGAAAAACTACGAGCGCCTCAAAGCGAACCCTCGGCATCCCTCACTTCATCTCAAGCAGATTGGTCGCTTCTGGTCGGTCCGTATCGGCAGACGCCACCGAGCGCTCGGAGTGAGTCTCGAAGACGGAGTCCTATGGTTCTGGATCGGGACTCATGCTGATTACGACAAGCTAGTCGGCTGATCGCGGACGCTCGACCGACTCGAAGGAAAAGGGGTCTGTCCCCATTTTCAGTACGGCTTCCAGCGAGCCCCGCGCAAGCGGGGCTTTTTCGTTTCCGCCACGAGAACCGTCGACTACTCGACTCGGGGGCC
>DASUAD010000466.1:0-3339 GCA_035763965.1 Thermoanaerobaculia bacterium
CCTAGCGACTCCGGTGCGCGTCACCGCCGTCAAACAGGACGGCACGACGGCGGGAACGTTCGATTTCGTCCTCAACGATCCGGGACGCTCCGGTCACTATGCCCAGCTTCCGATGCTCGCCATTCCGGGCATCGTGGGCGAGCCGATGACGATCCGCGTCGAGGTGCTCGGCGGCAGCCGGATCGGGGCGTACGTGGTCACCGTCGACCAGATCAGCACCGACACCGTGTTCGTCCAGGGACGCCCGACTCGCATGGCGAACTAGACGGCCTTCCACCGCTTCGTCGAAGCCCCGGCCTCCGGGCCGGGGCTTTTTGTATGCCGCCTCGACGGCGGCGAGAGAGCAAACGGCCGCTGAGGGAACATCCCATGGCGTGGACGCCGCGATAATCCAACTCGAAGCGAGGAGCGCGTTGGGACCGTATAACCACTCAGGCGGGACGGTACAATGCCGCTGACCGCCACCCGAGCGATGAGCCAACGCGAGATCCAGCCGACCCGTCCAGCCCCGTCCGGCGCTCTTTCCGCAGTTCTCGACGCGGAGACCGTTTCCCCGTACCTGCACGATCGGGGCTCGATCCTGTACAACCCCACGACCGGCGTGTCGATCGGGAAAGAGAGTCCCGCGTACGGCGCGCTCTCCCGGATTCGGCAGGGTCTCCCGGCCGAGGCCGAACCGGCGGTTCTCGAGCACCTGCGCGCGGCCCGCTTTCTGATCGACGACCTCGACGGCGAGACCCGCCGGACGCACCTGCTCTACGTGTCGCTCGAGACGTGCACCAGCTGCAACCACCGCTGCCCGTTCTGTCCCGTGTCGGTCGACCCCCGCGAGCGGGAAGTGATGAGCCAGGAGCTCTTCGAGTCGATCGCCGACCAGGTTCTGGAGATCGGGGGACCGGGCGTCGTCGTGTTCCTGTCGAACTACAACGAACCCACGGTCGATCCGCTGTTCGAGGAACGGTGCCTCGCCCTTTTCGCGCGAGGCCTGCCGGTCTCGCTCCTGACGAACGCCTCGCAACTCGACCCCGAGCGCGCCGACCGGATCGCGCGCGCCGGACGATTTCGCTATATCGGAATCAACCTGCCGACCCTGGATCCGGAACGCTACCAGCGGATGCACGGGACGCGCGACCTCGCTCGAGTGCTCGCCAACATCGACGCGCTCCGCGCGCGCGACATCGGAGAAGAGACGGCGATCGTCGTCCTGGGAGACAACGACGAGCCGCACCGCAGGGACGTCCGCGAGATTCGCGCACGGTTCGAGCCGCTCGGCTGGGACGTCAAACCATTCCGGATCCGGAGCCGGCCCGCGAGCGGCACGTTCATTCCGGAGCCTCCGCCCGTGAAGGAGCTCAAGGGCTGCGAGCTGATGGGGTCCCGCCCGTTCGAGCACCTGCACGTGACCGCGACCGGGAAGGCCGTTCTGTGCTGCCAGGACTACTACGAAAAGCTCACGGTCGGGGACCTGACGACCGAGACCGTCGCGCAGATCCTGGGCGGTGACGTGATGGCCCGGCTGCGGCGCTGGACCTACGGGGTGGAGCTCGCTCCCGACGACTTTCTCTGCCGCCGGTGCGAGTTCGCGCTGGGGCGGTGAACAAAGGAGAAAATCGGCCGTTGACCGAATCTCTCGCGGTCAAGGCGGACGCGATCTCGAAGGTCTACCGGCTCTACGACAGCCCGTTCGATCGCCTTCGCGAGCTCGTGTTCCGCGCGCCGCGGCACCGGCCGTTCCACGCCCTGAAGAACGTTTCCTTCGAGCTTCCTTCGGGCGGCGCCCTCGCTCTGATCGGCGAGAACGGCGCCGGCAAGTCGACTCTGCTCAAGATCGTCGCGGGCACGACGCAGCCGACGTCCGGCTCGATCGAGCGGCGCGGTGCCGTTGCCTCGATCCTCGAGCTCGGGATGGGCTTCCACCCCGAGTTCACCGGCCGGGAAAACGCCCGGATGAACGCGGCACTGCTCGGGCTGACGGGCCCCGAAATCCGGCGACGGCTTCCGGAGATCCGGGACTTCGCCGAGCTCGGCGAGTTCTTCGACCGTCCCGTGCGGACGTACTCGTCGGGCATGGCGCTGCGCCTCGCGTTCGCGGTCGCCACGCACGCGGACGCCGACGTCCTGATCGTGGACGAAGCGCTCGCGGTGGGCGATGGCTACTTCCAGAAGAAGTCGGTCGACCGGATCACGGAATTTCAGAAGCGCGGCGGGACGCTCCTCTTCTGTTCGCACGCGCTCTACTACGTGGCGCTCCTGTGCGATCGCGCGATCTGGCTTCGCCATGGGGACGTTGCCGCGGCGGGACCGGCGCTCACGGTCGTTCGCGCTTACGAAGCGTTCCTTCAACAGAAGGAGCAGGAACGCGTGACGGCCGAGAAGCCGCAAGCCCTCGCCGCCGGCGCGCAGGGAAGGCGTCCGGCACGCCTCACGGAGGTCGTCGTTCACGACGGCTCGGGGTTTCCACGGGCCGAGTTCGGATCGGGAGAGACGGTCGCCGTCGATCTCGCCTTCGAGACGGACGACCCGTCGCTCGCGTTCCACCTGCGCGTCGGCGCCGACCGCGAGGACGGCGTGCAGGCGTTCGCGGTCGACACCCGCGCCGAACCCTTCGCGCCTCTGACGGGCCGTCGCAGCTACCGCCTGCGCCTCGTGTTTCCGCAGCTCCCCATTGCGCAGGGCGACTTCCGGCTCTACGCGTTTCTCGGGGACGAGACGGCGCTCCACCTCCACGACCTGAAGGTGCTGCATCCCGGCTTCACGGTGGTGTCCCCCGATTACACCGTGGGTCTGGTCAAGCCGCGCCACTTCTGGACGGTCACCGAAGCGAGCGCCGATGAGCCGCTTCCGCTGACCGCCGGCGGCTCGGTCACCTCTTCTTGACCGACGGGGCCCGGAGGATCGGCTTCCTTCCGCCGGCCGAGAAGAACGGCGCGTCCGACTACCTGCGCCGGCTTTCCCGTCTCCGCTGGCGGAAGCGGTTTCCGGAGCGTCGCTTCGTCGAGGTGGACGCGGATGCACCCGCATCGGAGACTTTCGCCGCCGGAGAAGACTGGATGGTCGTGCTCGACGAGACGGCGATTCCGCTTCCGGGCGAGGAGATCGTTCCGGTGGCGGGGCGCGTCGTTCGGGCCGCGGCCCACGCCCCCGGGGCGTCGCCGGTCGTTCACACCCTCGCCGAGCTCGAAAGGTCGGATTTCTCGGGCGGCGGGGACGGGTCCCCGGACCGGAAGCCTCCGGCGTTCGGCTTCTCGGTCTCCGATTTTCCCCCCGCGGTCGGGGAGACGGTCGCCGACTACGTGCGCCGCCTCCTCTCGGAGCCGGCGTGCTGTGTTCCGCCGCGCT
>DASUAD010000467.1:0-2728 GCA_035763965.1 Thermoanaerobaculia bacterium
CGGTCGCCTCGAAGGGAAGGGGCCCGGCGACCTCGAGGCAGCGGAAGCCGTCCTCGCGCGGTCCCCGGCGCGGCGCCCGCTCCTGCCGGCAAACGATCGAGAGCTCCTTATCCGTGCGCGTGACCGAGTGAAATCCGGTCAACCCTGCCGGGATGCGCGCCCGCGGTCCGAGCCGCACGACCGAGAAGAGTCCCGGCAGGATCACCAGCTCGAAGCGGGCCCGCTTCGATCCCGGCGATCGAATTCCCGACCTCAAGAGCTTCCCAGCACCTCTGCCAGCACTCTCTGCGACTTCAACTCGTGGCCGAGGAAGTTGCGGCGGGCGCGGCGGGCGACGGATACGAGCTCGCCGATCGCGCCGGGCGCTCCCTCGGGATCGAGCGGCCGCGAGAGGAAGGCGCGAAGGGTCGCCGCCGCTTCCGGCGAGAGCCGCAGAGCCTCTCCCCGACGGCATTCCGCGCCGATGAATCCGGGTCGCGTCTCGTCGAACAGAAGCCGCTCGCCGGCATCGAGCGGGCGGCCGCAGCCGGCGCACTCCGCGGGCGTCGGAAAGAGTCCCGAGAGCTTCAGAACCCACACGTCGAAGTAGGCGGCGACCACGGTCGCGGGCGCCCCAGCGAAGAGAGAATCCATGGTGTGCCGCGCGAGACGGAAGAACGGCTCGGCCGGGTCGGAGTCCGACACGAACGTCTCGAGGCTCTCGGCGAGTGCCGAGAGGAGCAGGGCACGCTCGAGGTCTCCGGAGAGCGGAAAAGAGGGGCGCACCGGGTCGATCGAATCGATCGAGACGAGCTCGCGCCCCTCGCGCTCGAAGAAGACGACGCGGGCCTCGGTCATCGGCTCGAGCGTCCCCGTGAAAGCGCTGCGGGCTCCGCGCGCCCGCTTCGCAACGCCGCGCCGCCGGCCCGACTCCCGGGTCAGGAAGGAGACGATCCGGTCCTTTTCCTTCAAGGGGTACGTCCCCAGGATGAACGCGTCGGCAGTGGCGAGGCCCATCCTCCGATTATGATGGGCGAAGCGCTCGGTTCCGCTCCGAAGAAAATAAGGTAAATTGCCGATTTTTCCGAACTAATTATGCCTGCCGACGTGGCCCGCCGCTCGATCTGGTCCCTCGGCTGGGTGTCGTTCCTGACCGACGTCTCGACGGAGATGATCTATCCGCTGCTCCCCGCCTTCCTGACCCGGACGCTCGGCGCGGGCCCCGCGGCGATCGGGTTGATCGAGGGCGTCGCGGAAACGACCGCGTCGCTGACCAAGATCGGTTCCGGCGTCTGGTCGGACCGGGTGCGGCGGCGAAAGCCCCTGGTCCTCCTCGGATATGCCATCGCGGCGGTGGCCCGCCCGCTCGTCGCGTTCGCGCGGGTGTGGACGCAGGTGCTCGCGATCCGCTTCGTGGACCGCGTCGGCAAGGGGATTCGCACTTCGCCGCGCGACGCCCTCGTCGCGGATCTCGTTCCCCCCGCGAAGCGCGGCCGCGCGTTCGGCTTCCAGCGCGCAATGGACAACGCCGGAGCGTTCGTGGGGCCGCTCGTCGCGGCGCTTCTCCTGAAGCTCGCGCTCGTCGACGAGCGCGGCGTCTTTCTGGTCGCCGCGATCCCCGGAATCCTCGCGGTGATCGTTCTGCTCGTCGCGGTCCCGGACCGGCCGCGGCCCCGTGCCCCCGCCCACTCCCCGCCCGCGGGCAGGGAGAGTACGGGTCCGCTCCCCGGCTCGTTCTGGACCCTCATCGCGATCTTCGCGTTCTTCACGCTCGCGAACTCGACCGACGCATTCCTGCTCCTGCGCGCGCAGCAGGCAGGCGTCGAGGTGTGGCAGATCCCCCTCTTCTGGTCCTTCTTCCAGGGCGTGAAGGCGGCGACCGGCGTGCCCGGAGGCGCTCTGGCCGACCGCGTCGGGCGCGTGCCGGCGATCACGGCCGGATGGGTCATCTATGCGGTCGCTTACTTCGGGTTCGCCTTCGCGTCGCGGCCGCTCGCGGTGTGGGGTCTCGTCGCGTTCTACGCGCTCTTCTACGGTTTGACCGAGGGATCCGAGCGCGCGTTCGTCGCCGACCTCGTCCCGGAGCGTCTCCGCGGGCGCGCGTTCGGGATTTTTCACGCGGCAATCGGGATCGCGGCGCTGCCGGCATCCATCCTGTTCGGGTTTCTCTGGAAACGCTTCAGTCCGCGGGTTGCGTTTCTCACCGGGGCCGGCATCGCGCTCGCCGCGGCGGTTGCTCTCCTCGCAGCCGGGTCCGCCATCGGGAGCGCCGCCGGCCGGAAGAGAGGAGCGACGCCATGAAGAAGAAGAGGAAATCACGGAAGAAACGCTCGCGCAGAACGGGGAAACCGATGGCGCGGATCCCGCTGCCGAAAAAGGGGGAAAAGCGTCACGGCGACCGCACGAAGTATGCGCGCGAGAGAGAGAAGGAGCGGCTGCGAGCGGAGCTCGACCGCTGATACCATCGTTCTCCGCATGGGCCCCGTCTGGCGATTGATCCGCGGTCAGAAGGACATCTGCCACCGCTGCGGGAAGGAGATCGTGGACTTCCCCGCGGTCGGACGGGTCGTGGACTTCCAGTTCCATCCGGAGCAGAAGTACTGCTGGGAGTGTTACCGGTACCTTCAGCCCTTCGTCGACGAGATCGCGTCCGAGAACGAGAATCCGTACCAGCCGGTGACGAAGCCGGCGATTCCGTGAGCGATCGGATCGCGCGCCTCGCCGCGACTTTCCGCGGCTCGGACCTCTC
>DASUAD010000468.1:0-2966 GCA_035763965.1 Thermoanaerobaculia bacterium
GGCGGTCAAGGAAGCACAGAAGGTCGGGATGGTCTCGATCGCGGGCTCGACGGAGGACGAGAACTTCACGCGGATTCCGGAGCAGTCCGAGCTGAGGCTCGACCCGGAGGCGTGCTATGTCCACATCACGACCAACAACACGATCTACGGGACCGAGTGGCACCGGGAACCCGAGGTCGGAATGGTGCCGCTCGTCGCCGATGCGTCGTCGGACATCTTCAGCCGCCCGATCGACGTTTCCCGGTACGCCCTCATCTACGCCGGCGCGCAGAAGAACCTGGGGCCGGCGGGCGTGACCGTCGTGATCCTCCGCGAGGACTTCCTGGAGCGGACCCCCAAGGGTCTGCCGACGATGCTCGACTACAACACGCACGCCCAGAACAACTCGCTCTACAACACGCCTCCGGTGTTCGCGATCTATCTCCTCCGGCTCGTCGCGAAGTGGATGCTCGGCGAAGGCGGCCTCGAGGCGATCGGCCGCCGCAACGCCGAGAAAGCGAAGATCCTCTACGAGGCGATCGACTCCTCGGGCGGCTTCTACCGGCCGCACGCGAAGCCCGGCAGCCGCTCGAACATGAACGTGACGTTCCGCCTGCCTTCGGAAGAGCTCGAGAAGCAGTTCCTCGCCGGAGCCGCCAAGCACGGGATGTCCGGCCTCAAGGGGCACCGCTCGGTTGGCGGAATTCGCGCCTCGATCTACAACGCGTTTCCGACGAAGGGAGTCGAGACGCTCGTCGCGTTCATGCGGGATTTCGCGCAGAAGAGCGGCTAGTCAGACGATCAGGCTCGTCCTCTCGGAACGCGCGTCGGGCGAATAGGCGCGCCACGCCCGCGCGAGACGCTGCATCCCCTCGGTCATCGTGTCCGCGTCGTGGACGAACGGAAGCCGCAGGTGGTCCGCGCCGCTTCCATCCGGAGACGCGAGCGAACCGGGAACGACCGCGACCCCGTGGCGCAGCGCCACCTGGGCGAACGCAGTGGCGTCGCCGTGGGGCAGGCGGACCCAGAGGGAAAGTCCGCCGGCCGGAGGCGTCCACGACCACGACGGCAGCAGGCTCCGGAGCAGCTTCGCCATGCGACCGTACTTCGTCCGGACCTCCCTCCTTCGCGCCCGCCGGATCGTCTCGATCCGGGACAGCAGCTCGACGGCCGCGAGCTGCGACAGGATCGAGCATCCGAGGTCGGTCAGGATCTTCAGCCGTGTCAAGCGCGCGAGAATCGGCTCGGGCGCCCGGATCCAGCCGATGCGCAGTCCGCCCCAGAGCACTTTCGAGAGCGAGCCGACGGTCACGACCGACCCCCCGCCGGAAAACGCCGCGATCGGCGGCGGCGGTTCGCTTCCGAGCGTCAGGTCCGCGAGCGTGTCGTCCTCGACGAGCGGCACGCGGCTCTCGTCCGCGATGCGTGCGATCTCCCGGCGGGCCGCCTCGGGGACGACGGAGCCGGTCGGGTTGTGGAACGTCGGGACGAGATAGACGAGTCGCGGCGACACGCGTGAGATCGCGTCGGAGAGCGTCTCCGGCCGGATCCCGCGTTCGCCGACCGCGAGCGGCACGAGGTGCGCCCCCGCGTTTGCGAACACGTCCATGGCGCCGAGGTAGGTCGGCGATTCGACCGCGACCGCGTCGCCCTTCTGGAGCATGAGCGAAGCGACGAGCCCGATCGCCTGCTGCGCGCCGCTCGTCACGAGAATCTGGCCTTCCTGCGTCGGCACCCCGCGGGCCGCCATTCGCCGCGCGATCGCCTGGCGAAGCTCCGGAAGGCCGGCCGGAAGGTAACCGTGATCCCTCGCCAGCCGCGCCACGCCCTCTTTCAGGGAGACGATCTCCTCCGTGATGGCGCCGCTCCCCGGCAGGTGGGCGCCGAGGAACTCGATCGTTCCACCGGACCCTTCGATCAGGCTCCGGTAGACGGGATGGTGCCGGAAGGACGGGTGGTCGTCGCCGTGCGGTTCCGATCGGCGCGGAGCCGATCGCACGCGCGTCCCGCTGCCCTGCCGGCTCTCGAGCCATCCTTCCTGACGCAGGATCTCGTAGGCGGAGACGACCGTGGTGCGCGACATCGCGAGAAGCCGCGCGAGATTCCGCTCGGCCGGAACGCGGGACCCCGGAGCGAAGTCGCCGCGCAGCACGGCCGAGCGAATCCCGTTGGCGAGACTGCGATAGAACGGCCCCGATCCCTGCGACCAGGATCCGAGCGCGTTGACGAAATCGGTCTCGGCCGCGCTCCGGCGTGTCATGGCTCAGTCCACTTCTTCAAAAGTGGCTATTGATCCTAGCACAGCTCTGGTTGATGCTCGGGCCGTCGGCCGACTGTAGGGGAGATTGGACCGTTCGATTGGCATTGGAGGCAACGATGGGTCTTCCGAAGCACGCGTTCTTCCGGGGCCGGATCGTTCCCTACTCCGAGGCGAAGGTGGGCGTGCTGACGCACGGCCTGAACTACGGTACCGGGGTTTTCAGCGGGATGCGCGGCTACTGGAACGCCGACGAGAACGAGCTCTTCGTGTTCCGCCCCGAGGATCACTACCGACGGTTCGTCGAAAGCGGCCGGATGCTCGGCATGGAGCTCTCCTTGAACGAGCACCAGCTCGTCGCGGCTCTGACAGAGCTCCTGCGCACCGAGGGATATCGGGAGGACTGTTACATCCGGTCGCTCGCCTTCTATGCCGACGAAACGGTCGGCGTCCGGCTCCACGACCTGACGCCGGAGATTTCGATCGTCTCGATGCCCTACGGCCGCTACATCGAACGGGAGGAGGGGGCCCACGCCACCATCTCGTCGTGGCGTCGCGTGGACGACAACGCGATCCCGGCGCGCGGCAAGATCGTCGGCTCGTACGTGAACTCCGCCCTCGCGAAGACCGAAGCGATGCGCGCGGGCTTCGACGACGCGATCGTTCTCACGGCCGACGGGCACGTCTCGGAGGGGTCGGCGGCCAACTTCCTGCTCGTCCGGAACGGCGC
>DASUAD010000469.1:0-2345 GCA_035763965.1 Thermoanaerobaculia bacterium
GCCCGACGAGATCCTCGTGGTCGAAGCGCCCGACCTCCGGCGCGTCGACGTCGAGCACCCCGCGCAGGACGTCGTCCTCGAGAATGGGAACGACGATCTCGGACCGTGAAGCCGGATCGCAGGCACTGTGTCCCGGAAAACGGTTCACGTCGGGCACGACGATCGTGGCCCGCTCCCGGGCCGCCGCCCCGCAGACGCCCTTTCCGACCGGAATCCGGACGCACGCCGGCTTTCCCTGGAAGGGGCCGAGGACGAGCTCTTCGCCCCGCAGCAGGTAGAAGCCGCACCAGTTGATCGCGTCGAGCGACTGCGCGAGCAGAGCGGCGGCGTTGGCCAGATTCGCGAGAGGGTCGGTTTCGCCCTCGAGGAGCGACGCGAGCGCGGATTCGAGATCGCGGTAACGTTCGGCTCTGGAGTCGGCCGGATCGTTTCGAACTTCGGCCACGCCCGGGATTGTATCCACAGATGATTTCCAGATGAGGCTCTTGATCACGGGCGCGGCGGGAAACCTCGGATCCCGCCTCGCTCGCTTTCTGTTCGGGAGTCCTCACGAGCTGCGGCTGATGATTCACCGCCGGGCGCTCCCCTTCGACCCCGCGGCGGACCCTCGCGTTTCGACCGTCCGCGCCGACCTGGAAGATCCCGCGAGCTTGAGGATCGCGTGTCAGGGCGTGGACGTCATCGTGCACTTCGCGGGACTCCTTTTCGCTCCGCGTCCCGAGAAGTTCCTTCCCCGGACGAACACCGGCTACGTCGAGAATCTCGTCGAGGCCGCAGAAGACGCGCGCGTCCGGAAGTTCATCCTCGTGAGCTTTCCTCACGTGGAGGGGGAGACGTCACCCGAGGAGCCGGCGACCGATCGGCTCGACGGGAATCCCGGTTCGGTTCACGCGCGAACCCGCCTCGCCGCTGAAAGACGCCTCTTCGAAGAGAGCCGCCACAGCCCGATGACACCGGTGGTGCTCCGAGCCGGCATGGTGTACGGCCGGGGGCTGATCATGATCGAGGCCGCGCGGTGGCTCCTGCGGCACCGGCTCCTGGCCGTCTGGAAACGACCGACGTGGAACCACCTGCTGGCGCTCCCCGACTTCCTGCGCGCGGCGGCTGCGGCGATCGAAAGCGAGAGTTGCAGCGGTATCTACAATCTCGCCGACGACGAACCTCGGACCTTGCAGGATTTCCTCGACGCGATCGCCGACCACTGGCGTTATCCGAGGCCGTGGCGGGTTCCGGAATGGTCCGTCTTCGCCGCGGCGGGCTGCTGCGAGATCTTCGCTTCGATCTTCCGGTCGGCCTCTCCGCTGACGCGAGACTTCATCCGCATCGGCATGGCTTCCTCCGTTGCCGACACCTCGCGGATGAAGAAGGAACTTCTGCCCCGGCTCGACTACCCGACGCTCGACGAAGGGCTCTCCCTTCTGTGAGAGCGGGAACGGCGTCCCATCTGCGCGGCCGCTCGCTCGCCGTCTACGCCCTTCTCTGCGCGATCTGGGGCTCGACCTGGCTTTCGATCAAGA
Source organism: Thermoanaerobaculia bacterium (assembly GCA_035763965.1). Taxonomy (GTDB): domain Bacteria; phylum Acidobacteriota; class Thermoanaerobaculia; order UBA5066; family Gp7-AA6; genus Gp7-AA6. Next base: position 1,518 of record DASUAD010000469.1, read on the forward strand.
TCGGGCTCGAGTACCTTCCGCCGCTGCGGTTCGCCGCGTACCGCATGGTCCTCGCCTGCCTCGTGCTCGCCCCGTTCGCGATCTATCGCCGCGATCGACGGCCCGGCGCGTACGAGGCGGCGTACATCGCACTCGCCGGCTTCCTCCAGATCGGCGTCTTCTACGGGCTCATCTTCATCGCGCAGCAGTGGATCGAGTCCAGCCTCGCCGCACTGCTCTTCGCGACGTTCCCGATCTGCGCCGGCGTCTTCGCGCACTTCCTGCTGCCGAACGAGCCGCTGACGCCGAGAACGATCGCCGCGGCGGGGCTGGGCCTGTCCGGCGTGGCCCTCATCGAGGGGGCGGCCCTGTGGCGGGCGTTGCAGACGAATTTCGGCGTTCTCCTCCGCGGCGGCGGCCTCGTTTTTGCGGCTGCCATCGTCGCCGGTTACGCGAGCGTCATCACCAAGAAACATCTCGGACGGGTCGACCCGATCGTGAACGTCTGGGCCCAGACCCTGGCGGGATCGGCATTCCTGCTGCCGCTGGCCGCGCTCGTCGAGCGCGGTCAGCCGGCGCGCTGGACGCCCGCTGCGGTCGGGGCGCTCGGGTACCTCGCGATCTTCGGCACTGCCGTGACGTTCGGAGGCCTCTTCTGGCTCATCAAGCGGGTTCCGATCTCGGTCGTCAGCACGATCCCGCTCGTCGATACTCTGATTGCCGTCGTGCTCGGCGCGGTCGTTCTCGGCGAGCGGCTGCCCGCGCGGGCCCTCGCCGGCGGCGCGCTCATCCTCCTCGGCGTGTTCCTCGCGACGCGGGGGAGCCGGACGGAATCGGCCGCGGGCGCGT
>DASUAD010000470.1:0-3360 GCA_035763965.1 Thermoanaerobaculia bacterium
AGCGGCGGGGAGATGACCGCGGTTCGTCCTCCGCCGTTATGGTGGCCCCCATTCGGAGCCGGCGGTTAGACTTCTCCCGGACGAGTTGGCTTTGGCAGGAGCCGTGGAACATGGCCGTTGAACGGCCGAGGCGGGGCGGCTGAAACGATGCCATTCAAGAGCCAGGCACAGAGAAGGAAGTTCGCGGAGCTCCTGGTCGAGGGAAAGATCTCTCCGCAGACTTTCGAAGAGTGGAATCGGGAGACGGGAACGGCGAAGCTCCCGGAGCGCGTCGCATCGAAGAAGAAGAAGAAACGGAAGGCCCACGCTTCCGGCAGAACCAAACGGAAGGCGAAGTGATCCGACGCGGTCTGGCGTTGTCGGTCGAACTCTCATGAAGAAGGTTTACAGCGCACAGAACGCCCTGACCGTCGGTAACCTCAGAAACCTTCTCGTCAGGCAGGGGATCGAGAGCGAGGTGCGGATTCCCTTTCTGGCTGCCGCGGGCGGCGACCTTCCGCTGACCGAGTGCTGGTCTCAGCTCTGGATCCTCAATGACGCGGACCTCGAACGCGCGATGAAAGTCATCAGCGCGGCGCTGGAGCCCTCTGCGGAAACGTACTCGACGTGGAAATGTCCGAAGTGTCAGGAGGAAGTCGAAACCCAGTTCGACGTCTGCTGGCAGTGCGGCTCGTTCCGGCCGGACGGGGACGCTTGAAGCCGGCGACAGTGTTGCGGAACGACGCGTGACCGGAGCGGAACGGTCGCGATGATCCCAGCGACGACTCTACAGGTACCGCTCTTTGAGGATCGCCACGTGGTGCGCGAGGTGGCCGGCGGCGATCCACGCCAGTGATCGCACGGTGAACGGCATGTCGCTCGCGATGCCGCGCCGCGTCCATGCTTCCGCGGGCAGGTTCCGGAAGAAGGACAGCGTCGCCAGCCGGATTCTCCGGAAGTCTTCGACGTGGCTCGCCCAGGAGAACTCGTGGGCGCCCGCCGCCGCGATCGCGGTGTGCTGATCGAAGCTCGGCAGCGGGCTGTCGAAGCCCCGCGCGAACCAGAACGCGCGGGAGAGAAACAGGCGCTCGCAATCGTTGACGTGGTTGAGCACCTGGCGGATCGTCCACTTGTCCGGGCCGTATCGGTGGAGTGATTTCTCCTCCGAGATCGTCGACAGGAAGGCCGTCGTCTCTTCCAGCTGAGGGTCCAGCACGGCGAGAACGTCGTCTCCCGGAACCCGGTCGATGTAGCGGAAGTAGTACGCGTCGGCTTCGTTCGGCTCCGGTCGTCCGATCATGGACGGATCTTATTCGCAGTGCGACGGAACCTTCGGGGTCCCTCCCGTGTCTCTACCGAAGGGGCGTCGTTGGCAAGCGGAAACTCGTGAAGAAGGTCCTTGTCGGAGCGGCTGCAGTCGCGCTGGCCCTCGCGGTCAATCCGGCGGCTGCACAGTCGAACGAGGACCCGCCGGAATACGAGCTGAAACTCGTCTATCTCTTCGATGGTCCGGAGACGGAGTTCGTATTCGTAATCGGGAACAGCGGTTTCCGCACGGTGGCCTCGCTCGAGGCCTTCCTCGCGTCGCGCCCGCCGGGCACGGTCCTGCGGTGGAGCCCGGGCTGTGTGCGCCTGGGCGGAGAGCCGCTCCTCTCGTCCGAAACCGAAATGGATGAGTTCAAGGCTTTCTGTCTCGAACACGAGATCGATTTCGTTCTGGTGCCTTCCGGTTGAGCCGCGCGGTCGGGACCCGGCCGGAAACGCCGTCATCTTCGCGCACTTCGGAAAGAGCGATCCGTCGGGAGCTAGGATTCCTTTGCGGCAGACGCCGCAAAGGAGGAGACGCATGAACGGGTCCCACCGTCGGTTCCGGCTGTTGATTCCGCTCCTACTCGTTTCGCTTCTCGCTCCCGCCGCGCGAGCGTCGGCGCAGGAGGTCATCCGGATCACCAGCTATACCGCCCGTTTCGGCCGGAACGCGGAGATCTCGAAGGTGACCGACGAAGAGATCACCGGCGTTTACGCCGGGATGAAGGGACTCAAGTTCGTCAAGTTCTACTTCGACCCGAGGAGCGACGAACGCGGCTCCGTGACGGTCTGGGCGGACCGGGCGGCGCTCGACGCGTACATGAAGTCCGAGGTGCGGAAGGGGATTCTCGCAAAGCTCAAGCCGCTCATCGAGGGAGAGGTTACGAGCCGGGTCTTCGTCGTCTATAACCGGGGGAAGTGATCCGCCGCGAGTCGGCGCGCCTCGGCGGTAGCATTCCCGACACCGAAAGGAGGCTGCCATGGCGAGGGCCAGGTCTCGACGGGCGGCATCGGCGGCGAACTCGAACCGCGCGCTCCGGACTCTGCTCGCGAAACTCCTCGACTGGGAGGACGCGCACGCCTCCTTCGACTCGGCCATCGACGGCATTCCGAAGAAATCCCGAGGGGTCCGTCCGAAAGGCGCCCCGCACTCCCCCTGGCAGTTGCTGGAACACATGCGCATCTGCCAGTGGGACATTCTCGAGTTCTGCCGCAACCCGAATTATGTCGAGCTCCAGTTCGAAAACTACTGGCCCCGGACCGTGGCGCCGCCGACTCCGGACGCTTGGGACGAGAGCGTCGCCGCGTTCCGCCGCGACCGCGCCGCGTTGAAAGACCTGGCGTCGAATTCCTCGGTCGACCTTTTCGCTTCGATCCCGCACGGGACGGGTCAGACGTACCTGCGGGAGGTCGTCCTGGCCGCCGACCACAACGCGTATCACGTCGGGCAGCTCGTTCTTCTCCGGCGGCTTCTCGGAGCGTGGCCGAAGTCGGCGTGACGGCGCGACGCCGGCTCTCTCTGGAGCGGATCGCGGAGGCCGCCGCCGTGATCGATCCGGTCTTCCTCGACTCACCGCAATTCCTCGCGGAGTCGCTCGGCCGCGGTCTCGACTGCCGTCTGGTGGTGAAGGTCGAGACGATGAACCCGATCCGCTCCTTCAAGGGCCGCGGCACAGAGTTCATGACCGCGTCTCTCGACGGAAGGTCCCCGCTCGTCTGCGCGACCGCGGGAAATTTCGGGCAGGGGATGGCATGGTCGGCCCGCAAGCGCGGCCTCTCGATCACCGTCTTCACGAGCGTGACGGCGAACCCCCTGAAGGTCCGGCGCATGCGCGCGCTCGGCGCGGACGTGCGGCAGGTCGGCCGGGACTTCGACGAGGCGCACGCGGCGGCGAAGGACTTCGCGGCGAGCAACGGCGCGCGGATGGTCGAAGACGGCCGCGACGCGGAGATCGCGGAAGGCGCCGGGACGATCGGAATGGAGCTCCTGCGCTGGGCCGAGCCGCTCGACGCGGTCGTCGTGCCGCTCGGGGACGGGGCGCTGCTCGCCGGAATCGCCCACTGGGTGAAAGC
>DASUAD010000471.1:0-4579 GCA_035763965.1 Thermoanaerobaculia bacterium
GCGCAGGCGCCGGTCGATCGCGGTGGCCGACTCGTTCCAGTCGACGCGCGCGTCCTCCCGCCGGATCGGTCGCGTGAAGGTCGGATCGCCGACCTGGGGCCTCGCTGCGATCGAGCCCTCCTCGAGACCGCGGAGCGTCGCGACCAGCAGCTGCGCCCCCGAACGCGCCAGTCGTCCGGACAGGGTCTCGGTAATTTCCCTCTCGCCGATCGGCGTCCGGCTCTCGAGATAGATGGGTCCGGCGTCGAGCTCCGGAACGATCTTCATGGTCACGACCCCGGTCTCACGGTCGCCGGCGAGGATGGCCGCCGCGATCGGAGAGGCTCCGCGGTGCCGGGGCAGCAGAGAGGCGTGCACGTTCACGCAGCCGAGCGGCGGCAGGTCGAGGATCTCGGAGGGAAGGATCTTTCCGTAAGCGACCACCGCGATCGCATCGGGGCGGGCATCCGCGAGGCGCTCGAAGAGCTCGGTGTTGCCACGGAGCCGCTCGGGCCTCTCGATCGGGAGCCCGCGCGACAGAACGAGCTCGGCGACCGGGGACGGCTGCGGACGTCCGCTCCTCCCCACGGGGCGGTCCGGCTGGGTCACCACGAGCGGCACTTCGAAGCCGGCGTCCAGGAGCGCCTCGAGCGAGGGTATGGCGAACCTCGGCGTGCCGAAAAAGACGACGCGCATCAGGTCAAGCCTAAATGAGACTTCTTGATTCGCATCGCGAAGAGTCTCCGCGAAGTAACCGAGCGGAGGAGCCTCGCCATTCGGGAGCGCGAGCGCGGCGAGGCATCAGGCGCTCGGTCGAGGCGGGTTTGCCGAGCCGAGCGCCGGTGGCGGAGCCAGATGCCGAGCAAGCGAGCGCGACGGCTTACCGCGGCTGCCGGTCCACCTCTTCGAAGTAGTCGTCGGCCACCAGCACCTCGCGCGGCTTGGAGCCTCTCGGGGGCCCGAGCAGGCCGTCGCGCGACATCATGTCGATCAGTTTGCCGGCCCGCGAGAATCCCACGCCCATGCGCCGCTGAAGGAACGAGATCGACGCCATCTTCTCCTTGACGACGAGCCGGGCGGCCTCGTCGTAGAGCGGATCGGTCTCGTCACCGGCGTCGTCGCGGCGCTCGACCTCGGCGCGGTCTTTCGTGATCTCCTCGTCGTACTGCGGTTTCGCCTGCTTCTTCAGGAATCGGACGAGCGCCGCGGTTTCCTGGACCGACACGTAGGCGCCGTGAACGCGCCTCAGACGCGAGGTTCCCGGCGGCAGGAACAGCATGTCACCGCGTCCGAGGAGTCGCTCCGCCCCGTTGCCGTCGAGGATGACCCGCGAGTCGATCTTGGAGGAGACCTTGAACGCGATCCGGGAGGGCAGGTTCGCCTTGATGACGCCGGTCAGGATGTCGACGGAGGGGCGTTGCGTCGCGACGACGAGGTGGATGCCGACGGCGCGCGCCTTCTGAGCGATGCGGACGATCCCTTCTTCGACCTCCTTCGGCGACATCATCATGAGATCCGCGAGCTCGTCGATCACGATCAGGACGAGATACATCGGCTCGAGCTTCAGGTCCGGATCGTCGGGATGCTGGGCGCGGACGCGTGCGACGGCTTCGGGGTCCTGGATCGCCGCGTTGTACTGCTCCGCGTTTCGCACCTGTCCGAAGTCGGAGAGGGTCTGGAATCGCTCTTCCATGAGGTCCACCGCCCACCGGAGCGCGTTCGCCGCCTTCTTCGGGTCGGTGATGATCTTCGCCGCGAGGTGAGGGAGGTCCTCGTAGATCTCGAGCTCGACCATTTTCGGATCGATCAGGATCAGCTTGACCTTGTCGGGCGGCGCCTTGAAGAGGATCGAGGTGATGAGCGCGTTGATCGCGACGCTCTTGCCCGAGCCGGTCGTGCCCGCGATCAGGAGGTGCGGCATCCCGCGGAGGTCGTCGACGACGGGCTCGCCGTGAATGTCCTTACCGAGGGCGAGCGTCAGCAACGAGGGCGACGAATGGAATCGGTCCGACTCGATGACGTCGCGAAGCGCGATGATTTCCCCGCCGCCCGGGTTCGGAACCTCGATGCCGACGCTCGCGCGGCCCGGAAGACGCTCGATGCGGATCGATTCCGCGGAGAGCGCGAGAGCGAGGTCCTCGGAGAGGCCCATCACCTGGTTCACCTTGATGCCCGCGGCCGGCCGGAACTCGTACGTCGTCACGATCGGCCCCGGGTGATACTCGACGATCTCCCCTTCGACTCCGAACTCCGCGCACTTCTCGGCGATCCGCCGGCCCGTCTCGGCGAGGATACGGCGGTCCACCGCGCCGGATCCCTCGCGCCTTTCGAGCAGCGAAACCGGAGGGAACGTGTAGCCCTCGACGGAAATCGGGAGCTTCTGCTGGGGAGGTGATGCGGGCGCCTTCTTCTTCGCCGGCACCGGAGCGGCCCCCGGCCGGAGGGAAGCCGCCGGCTTGCGCGTGATCGAGAACTTTCCGGGACCGGGCACCTCACGCAGAAACGGCCCGGAATCGTCCGCCGCGAAAGGCACGTCCTCGAGGGTGATTCCCTCCCGCTTCACCTTCTCGAGGTGCTTTGCGACGACGGTGCGACGCAGGCGCTCCTTCGTCCTCCGGTCGCGCTGTCGCGCCCACCCGAGGCGGAACCGGGAGGCGAGCCCCACGAGCCGGACCCGCAGGCCGAAGAACACCTCGGCAAGCGACACCTGGGTCGCGAGCGGGACCGCGATCAGGATGAGCGTCACGACGAGGAGGACCGCCCCGGTCGTTCCGAGCTTCGACCGGACGAGCTCGGAGACGGCGCGGCCGACGATCCCGCCGGCCTCCGCGTCCTCGCCCGCGATGGGGCGGCGACCGAAAGCGAGCGAAAGGAGAGCCGGAACCGAGAGGAAGAGCAGGGTGAAACCGACGGCTTTCGTTCCGCGGTTCTCGAACGGGCGCGACGCGAAACGGCGGACTCCCCAGAAAGCGAGAAGGACGGGCACGGTCCAGGCGGCGAAACCGAGCGACTGGTAGAGCGCCGCCGAGAGCGAGGAGCCGAATCCGCCGATCCAGTTGGTGGGCGACTCGGCCTCGCCTGTCGTGAGAGAGAACAGGTTCGGGTCCCGCGGATCGTAGGAGTACAGCGAAAGGAGCGCGAGGACTCCCGCGAGCAGCAAAAGAACGCCCAGGGCCTCGCTCACGGCCCGGCTCTTGAAGATTCCTCCCCCTTGCAAGTCGCTCCATTATGCGGGCGAATCGCGTGGAGGACAAACGCCTCCTCACCGCCCGCACGACGACTCCCCTTCGCCGCCCGATGTGAACGCCACGGAGAGGCGGGAGGCAGGCTATGCTCGCCGTCGTGAAGAAGCGGATCCTTTTCCTTTGCACTGGAAACGCGGCGCGAAGCCAGATGGCGGAGGCGCTCGCGCGAGCGGACCACGGGGATCGTCTGGATCCCGTGTCGGCGGGCTCCCGGCCGGCGGAGCTCGTTCACCACCTCGCGATCCGGGCGATCGAAGAGCTCGGCATCTCGATGGACGGTGCCCAGACAAAGGACGCCGCCCCGTTCGTCGACGCCTCGTTCGACGTCGTCGTGACCGTGTGCGATTCGGCGGCTCAGGACTGCCCGGTCTGGCCCCACGCGGCTCGGATCGAGCACTGGTCGATCGAGGACCCTTCCTGGGCCGATCCGGCGTCCCGATGGGAGAGATTCCGCGAGACCCGCGACGACCTTCGCCGGCGGATCCAGGACCTGGTCGAATCGCTCGAGGCTTGATAACGGCGTGCCGCGAAGCGGCGCACGCCGCCGCAGGAACTCCCTCACCCCCGGGACGCTTTCCCCTCTCCCCGCACGCGGGGAGAGGGTTGGGTGAGGGGCCGGCTATCGGCTCTCGTCGTAAGCCGCGCCGGCGTTCTCCCTGAAACGCTGCGGGTATCCGCTCCAGTCCTTGTGTGCCGGGAGCTCCGCCCCGGCCACGAAGTCCTCCCGGGTCTTTCCGGCCGCCCGGGCCGTCTTCGCGAGCTCCGTCAGGTCCACGATGTATTGCCGGAACGATCGGATTCCTGCAGCGTCGGTGACCTCGCCGTGACCCGGAATGATCGTCACTTCCGGTTCCAGACGCGCCAGAACGGAGTCGAGCGCGGTCAGGTATCCCTTCGGGGTTCCTCCGCCCTTGACGTCGATCACCGGAATCACTTTGTTGAAGAGCAGGTCGCCCATGTGGAGGACCCTCGCTTTCTCGAAGTAAACGACGCTGTCGCCGTCTGTGTGCGCCGGCGCCGTGTGCCAGACGTGGATGGTCTCCTTGCCGAGATAGATCCGCAGGTCCGAATCGAACGTCACGAAAGGTGCGGGGATCTCCTCGACGCGGACCTTCTCCGCCCAGGAGATCATTTCCTCGAGACGCACGGCGAACTCTTCGTTTCCGCTCTTTCTCGCGGCCTCGGCGCGGGCCGGATAGTCCCTGAGGATCTCGGCCGGCGAGGCGACCATCCGCTTGCGCACGTTGTCGTGCGCGATGATGATCGCGAACCGCTTGAACACATCGTTCCCGCCGACGTGGTCGGGATGGTGATGCGTGTTCACGAGGTACTTGATCGGCTTGTCGGTGACGGAC
>DASUAD010000472.1:0-14476 GCA_035763965.1 Thermoanaerobaculia bacterium
CGACCTGTGAGACCACCGCGAGATCGTGCGAGATGAAGAGGTAGGAGAGTCCGCTTTTTTCGCGGAGCTCCGCGAGGAGATTCAGGACCTGCGCGGCGACCGAGACGTCCAGCGCCGAGACCGGCTCGTCGCACACGACGAATTTCGGCCGCGTCGCGAGCGCACGAGCGATTGCGACGCGCTGGCGCTGCCCGCCGGAAAGCTCCGAGGGGAAGCGCCGCGCCACGTCGGGCGAGAGACCGACGTCCTCGAGCAGGACCGCCACGCGCTCGCGCAGATCGCGCCCGCGCGCGATCCGTTGCACGACGAGAGGCTCGGCGACCTGAGCCCCGCACCGGATCCGCGGGTTGAGCGACGTCTGCGGATCCTGGAAGACGATCTGCAGGTCGCGGCGCCTTCGTCGGAGCGCGGCGCCCGCGAGCCCGAGCCAGTCTTCGCCTTCGAACAGGATGCGGCCCGCGGTCGGTTCCTCCAGGCGCAGGAGCAGACGTCCCGTCGTGCTCTTGCCGCTTCCCGACTCCCCGACGAGCCCGAGCGTCTCGCCGCGAGCGACGTCGAACGAAACTCCGTCGACCGCGGCAAAGGTGCCGTCGTGAGCGAACGGCCCCGATCGGATCCGGTATCTCTTGACGAGATCCCGCGCCGAGAGGAGCGGCTCCGCAGTGCTCATCCGATCGTTTCCCGTTTCCCGTTTCCCGTTTCCCGGCCCCGCTCGTAGAGAAAGCACCTCGCCACGCCGGTGTCCGTCGGGTAGAGCGCCGGCTCGCGAACGTCACACGGCTCGAAGCGGTCGGGGCACCGCGGCACGAATGCACACCGTCCGCGGGGCCGCGACGCGAGGTCCGGCACGACGCCTCCGATCGCGGCAAACGTGCGCGCTCCGTTCCGCCCGGCGAGGAGCCGCGGCCGCGACGCGAGGAGGCCGCGGGTGTAGGGATGCTTCGGCGCGCGAAAGAGCGCCCCCGTGGGAGCCTCTTCGACGATGCGACCCGCGTACATCACGAGGACGCGGTCCGCGTGCCGCGCCACGACGCCGAGATCGTGACTGATGAGAAGCAACGCGAGCCCCCGCTTTTCCCGGAGTCGGTCGGTCAGCTCGAGCACCTGCGCGGCGACCGTCGCGTCGAGGGCGGTCGTCGGCTCGTCGGCGACGAGCACCGATGGATTCGACGCGAGCGCCATGGCGAGAAAGGCGCGTTGCTTCAAACCTCCGGACAGACGGTGCGGATACTCGTTCATCCCCCGATCGGGATCGGGAAAACCGACCTCGCGCAGGCGTTCGCGCGCAAGCGCCCGGGCGCTCCGCCGGTCGAGGCCGCGGTGCGCCCGGAGCGCTTCGACGATCTGGGAGCCCACAGTCACCACCGGGTCGAACGCCGCGCCCGGCTCCTGGAAGACGAGCGCGATCTCGGCGCCTCGGATCCGGCGCCACTCCTCCTCGCTGGAACCGGAAAGCTCGCGGCCGCGCAGGCGGATCGATCCCCGGACGCCCGCACCGTCGGGCGCGAGGCCGAGGAGCGCGCGGCCCGTCAGCGTCTTCCCGCAGCCGCTTTCGCCGACGACCGCCACGGCTTCCCCCGCCGAGAGCTCGAAGCTCACGCCGTCGACGGCCGGCGCGCAGCCTCCGCCGACCGGGACTTCGACGACGAGGTTCCGAACCTCGAGCACCGGAACCGCGCTCGATTCGGCTGCGGGTCCGCGCGGGGTCACTCGAGACTCGGGATTCGGTGCTCGAAATCCGTTAATGGACCGACTCGCGCGAGCTCTTCGTCGCCTCTTCGAGATGCCTCACGCGCTCGATGACGTCGCGGTAGTTCGTGTTGATTCCGTACACTTCGAGAAACGTCTTGTACGCCTGGTTCATGTCCCCGGTGTCCTGGTAAACCCGCGCGAGATCGTAGAGGAGTCCGGCGGTCTCGGACTCCCGGATGCCCGGGGTTGCCAGGCCCTTGCCGTACCACTTGATCGAGAGCTGCGGCATCCCCTTCTCGAGGAAGCACAACCCGAGGAGGCTGCAGCACTCGACGGTCAAGGCGGGGCTCTTGCTCGCGAGCTGAAACTCGCCGATGGCTTCGTCGAGCAGGCCCATCTCCTTGTACGCGATCCCGAGGTTGTAGTGCGTCTCGTAGTCCTCGGCGGAGAGCTGCTGCTCGACGCCTTTCCGGAACTCCCGGAAGATGTCCTGCAACGACGCTTCGCTCTGCGTCTCCGCGACGACCGGCGCGGGAGGAGGCGCGCTCTCCTCGGTCAGCTCCTTCCCGAGCTCTTCGGCGAGGTTGAAGAACTGCTGCTCGTCGGCGAACAGGTTCTCCTCGTCGACCGCGTGACCCCGCGCCGCCGGACGGTCGCGGTGGGGGGACTCGGACGACGCGCGTTTCATCTCCTCCTGGATGAGTGAACCGAGCTCGGGGGCCATCAACCCGAAGCCGGTGTCGCCGGGTGCGTGCGGCGTCAGCCGCGGCGCCGACGGAGGCTCGCCGCCGCCGGCCCGCGCCGCCATCGGGAGAGCGGTCGTCTCGGGCATCCCGGCGAAGGGATCGAACGCCGCGACCTCCGCGGACGGACGCGCCGGGGCCTCGGGCAGCTCGACCTCGAACTCGTCGAACTCGACGACGGGCGCCGGAGGCGGCGAAGCGGCCGGCGGAGGACCCGTCGGGCGCCGCGGGGCCGTCGAAAGCCCCAGCCGCGCGAAGAGAGCGACGGCGAGGCTCTCCCTCCCCTGCTGCCGGTAGGTGTCCGCGAGCGCACTCGCCTCACGCGACGCGGCGGGGTTTCCGAGCTCGACGAGCAACTCGACCAACCGCTCGCGAGCCGCGAGGTGCTCGGGATGGCGCTTCGCCAGCGCGCGCAGCCTCTCGATCGCGCGATCCTTCAGTCCGTAGCGAGCCAGCACTTCCGCTTCGTCGAGCGCCGCCTGAGCGTCGTCGGCCCGTGCGGTGTCGGGCAGCGCGGGGGTCTCGCGCACGGGAGGAGGGGCCGGCGCGATCGCGTGAAGGCGGGCGTGCGCCTCGGCGTGACCCGGATCCGCCGCAAGGATCCGGCGGTAATGCTCCGCCGCCCCCGGAAGGTCGCCCTGCGACTCGGCGTCGTGCGCCAGGGCGAGACGAACGGCGACCGATTCCGAGGCCTCCCCCGCTGCCTCGCGGACTTCGGCCAGCCGCACGAGGCTGGCATGGTGGTCGGGGTGAGCATCGAGAATCAGGCGAAGGTGCGCGGCGGCGCGCGCGAAATCTCCCGAGGCGACGGCGAGGTCGACCGAGGGCGCGATGGCATCCAGCGCGAGATCCGGGGATCCCTCGTCCAGCCGGATCCGGAGCAGAAAGGATCGCACCGCCTCGGAGTCCGGCTCCAGAGAGAGCGCGTCCTCCGCCGCAGCCAACGCGGCCGCGCGGTCGCCGCGCGCGAGATGCGTCTCGCCGAGGAGCAGACGCGTTTCCGCGGTGCGCGGGGCGGCCCCGAGGGCGTCGATCGCGGCAGCGAGGTCGTTGACCGCGAGATACGAACGGATGATCTGCATGCGTGCGCCCGAGTCGTTCGGGTCGAGCTCGAGGGCTTTGCGGAAGAAGCTGATCGCTTCTTCGTGCGCGCCCCGCCGCTGCAGCAGTCCTCCGATCGCGTCGTAGCGCGCCACGGCCTGATCGGTCTGACCGGCCACCCGGTGAAGGTCCGCGAGACGCATCTGCACCTTCAGGTCGGCCGGGTCGAGCGCCGCGATCTTCGAAAACGCGGCGATGGCCTCCTTCAGGTCGTTTTTCTTCAGCCACTGCTCGGCGAGGACCGCGTAGTGGCTCCGGGCGTCCTGCGTCAGGCCCTGTCGGGCGTAAAGATCGGCCAGTCGGTCGTAGACGTCGAGTCGTGTGGGATCGATCTTGTTGATCTTCTTGTAGATCGCGATCGCCTTCAGGAAGAACCCGTCGGTCGAGTACAGCTCCGCGATCCGGCCGAAGTACTCGATCGCGTCGGCGGGACGGCCCATGCGGACGCAGAGATCGCCTGTCCTGTTCAGGACCGAGATGTCCTTCGGGTTGTCCTTCAGCACCCGCTCGTAGTCGGCGAGCGCCTGGTCGAGCCTTCCCCGCGACAGGTTCTTCTCGGCGGATTGAACGATCCGGTCGCGCGCTCCGGACATCAGTAGTAACGATTCTAACCGGTGCGGCGGCTTTTCCCGGCCCGCGGACGGCGCGGAGGCTCGGGGAACGGCTCCGGCTCGGCGCTTCCCGCCACCACTCCGTGGTAACTCAACCGGTGCTCCGCGCACGGTCCGAACGCGGAGAGTGCCTGCCAGTGCTCCGGCGTCCCATAGCCCTTGTGATGCTCGAAACCGTAGGCCGGATAACGCCGGCCAAGCTCTTCCAGGAGCCGATCGCGTTCGACTTTTGCGATGACCGACGCGGCTGCGACCGACGAGCAGAGCGCGTCGCCGTGCACGATCGGAAGCTGCGGCAACCGCACTCCCGGAATCGCGACGGCGTCCACCAATACGGCCTGGGGTTGCGGCTCGAGTGCGAGGATCGCCGCCCGCATCGCCGTGAGACTCGCGCGAAGGATGTCGCGCAGATCGATCTCCGAGGCGCTGACGACGCCGACGCCGACGGCAACCGCGTGGCGCCGGATCGCGACGGCGAGCCGCTCGCGGCAGGCCGGGTCCACGCGCTTGGAGTCGTCGAGGCCGACGAGAACGCAGCGGGCGGGCAGGATCACCGCGGCCGCGACGACGGGACCGGCGAGCGCTCCCCGCCCCGCCTCGTCCACACCTGCGACCAGTCCGTATCCGCGGCGCTGGAGCTCGTTCTCGATGCGGTCGAGTTCGCGCAGGCGACCGAGCTCGGCGAAGAGAGCGGAAAGTGGGTCCGTCGTCACCGGTTCGAAGTCTCGAGCGCGCCGGGGGAACTCGACCGCCGGACCCTAGTCGGTTTTCTTCTCTCCGATTCGGGCGGCCTTCCCCTTGCGCTCTCTCAGGTAGTAGAGCTTGGCGCGGCGCACCGCGCCCTTGCGGTCGACTTCGATCTTGTCGATGACGGGGGAATGAAGCGGGAAGATTCGCTCGACGCCGATTCCGCTCGAAATCTTGCGAACGGCGAACGTTTCCCTCGCTCCGCCGCCCCGCCGCGCGATGACCACGCCGGCGAAGATCTGGATCCGCTCCTTCTCTCCCTCTCGAACCTTGACGTGCACGCGGACCGAGTCCCCGGGCGCGAAGTCCGGAACGTCCTTGCGCAGGGCGGGTTTTTCCACGTCCAGGAGGATGTCGCTCATATGGAACCTCTCTCGATGCCCGGGAATCCGGGGATGCTCACGCTCGATCGAGCGGAACGGCGGATTATACAGAAACGCGAAGCGGCCTCGCACCTCCCCGTTGCCGCGGCCCCCCCGCGAGGCCCGGGTCGAAGCCCGGCCGGCCACTCACTCGTCACCTTCACCCGGCTCCTCGGGGCGCCGGGCGAGCAGGTCCGGCCGTCTTTCGCGGGTCCGCTCGAGTGAACGCGCGCGGCGCCAGCGCCGGATTCTCGCGTGATCGCCCGAGAGGAGCGCCTCGGGGACCGAGAGGCCCCGGAACTCGCGCGGGCGCGTGTAGTGGGGGTGGTCGAGGCGCTCCCGCAGGAACGACTCCTCCTCGAGAGACTCGGAAGAACCGACGACTCCGGGCACGAGTCTGGAGACGGCCTCCGTGAGAGCGAGCGCGGCGGACTCGCCGCCGGGCAGCACGAAATCCCCGAGCGAGATCTCCTGGTCGAAGAGACCGAGGAGTCGCGCGCGCTCGTCGATTCCTTCGTAGCGGCCGCAGACGAGCAGCAGCCGCTCTTTCGACCCCAGGAATTCGACGAGCGCCTGGTCGAGCCTTTCCCCGTCCGGCGTGAGCAGGACCGTCCAGGCGCGCGGAAGTTCCTCCGCATCGCGTCGAGCCTCGACGGCAGCCGCAACGACCGGCGCCATCATCACCATCCCCGCGCCTCCGCCGTACGGCGCGTCGTCGACCGGATGGTGCCGTCCTTCGGCGAACGACCGCATGTCCGTGACCGTCACGTCGAGCCGTTTCGCCGCGATGGCCTTCCCGAGAAGGCTCTCGGCGAGCGGCGATCGGAAATAGTCGGGGAAGATCGTGAGGATCTCGATACGCATGGCGGGAGATTACAGGCAGCGGGAAGCCCGGCCTACAGCTCCATCAGGCCCTCGGGGGGATCCAGGACGATGCGTTTTTTCTCGGAGTCGACCGCGACGACGATCGGGCGCGTGAACGGAACCGATACCGGTTCGGCTCGACCGGTCTCGACGAGAAGCATCGGTCCGCCCGCCGTACGTTCGAGCTTCGAAGCGCGTCCGAGCGCCCGTCCCTGCAGGTCCACGCAACGCCACCCCTCGACCGAGTGGCTGTAGTAGAAGTCGTCGGGGGGCTCGACGGCCTGTTCTTCGCGGATCCAGAGGTCGCCGCCCGCGAGGTCCCGCGCGGATTCGCCGTCGGCGATCCCTTCGAACCGGATCAGAACCCGTGATCCGCGGAGCCTTGCGGATTCGACGGTGAGCTCGCGCTCGGCCTCGCCGCGCCGCCAGAAGAGTCGCAGACCTTCGACGAAGCGTTCCGGGAAGTCGGTCACGGGTTCGACGGCGACTTCGCCCGAGACGCCGTGGGGCTTTCGAACGACCCCGACGAGAAGACGCGAGCCGGTCAGTCGCGGACCCGGACCATCACCCGTTTCCCGCGGGCGGCGGCCGCGGCGCCGACGAAGGCGCGGATCGCTCGGACGGTCCGCCCGTCGCGACCGATGAGGCGTCCCCGCTCCCCCTCGGGCACGGAGATCTCGTAGACGGCCATCCGACCTTCGACCGACTCCGTGACGCGCGTCTCCTCGGGGCGATCCGACAGACGCCGGACGATCGTCTCGATCAGCTTGCGCATGTCGAGTGGTCCTTCGCGTCCGGTGTGCCGCGCCCCGTGTCCCGCCTCACGACGCCTTCGCCTCCGGCTCCTTCTTTTGGAGAAGCGAGCGGACGGTCGGAGTGACCGTCGCGCCCTTTCCGATCCAGTATCGGGCGCGCTCCCGGTCGAAGGAGACGATCGGCGGTTCCCGCATCGGATCGTATGCGCCGAGCTCCTCCAGGACTTCGGCGCGGGCGGTCGAGCGCGAGTCCGACACGACGATGCGGTAGTGAGGTCTGTTGCGGGCGCCCATCCGGCGCAGTCGAATCTTCAACATTTCATCTTCCTTTCCGGCGTCTTCGATGCGGGCGATGAGCCGGATGAACCCGGGCAAGCGATCCCCGAGACCGGGCTCCTCCCGCGGACCTCCATCGGCAGTCGACGAAGGGGTCGCCATTCTACTGGTTTCGGGGCGCGGGCAGAGGCAGCCGCGAGAGGTCGAGTCCCCGGGCTCCCTTCCTCGCGGTTCTCATGAGCTTCTTCATCTGCTGATACTGCTTGAGAAGCCGGTTGATCTCCGCGACCGTCGTGCCGGACCCGGCTGCGACGCGCTTCTTGCGGCTGCCGTTCAGCAATTGCGGATAGCGCCGTTCGTCCGGCGTCATCGAGTCGATGATCGCGGCGACCCGAACGAGAGACTTGTCGTCCACGGCCTCCGGCTGCGCGAGACCCCGGAACGCTCCCCCTTTCGGCAGCAGGTCGAGGAGCCCGGCGACCGGGCCCATCTTCTTCATCGAGCGAAGCTGTTCGGCGAGATCCTCCAGGGTGAACTCGCCGCTGGCCGCGCGTCGCGCCATCTTCTCGGCATCCGACGCGTCGACCTGCGCCTCGACTTTTTCGATCAAGGTCAGGACGTCGCCCAATCCCAGGATCCTCGACGCCATCCGATCGGGATGGAAAGGCTCGAAGTCCTCTGGCTTCTCGCCGGTTCCCACGAACTTGATCGGTTGACCGACCGTCGAGACGACCGACAGCGCCGCCCCGCCCCGCGCGTCGCTGTCCGCCTTCGTGAAGACGACGCCCGTGAGAGGCAGCGCCGCCGCGAACCCGGAGGCAGAGCGCACGGCATCCTGCCCGGTCATCGCGTCCGCGACGAACAGCACTTCGTTCGGTTGGACGGCTTCGGTTACCGCGCGGACCTCGTTCATGAGGTCTTCGTCCAGGTGGAGGCGTCCCGCGGTGTCGAGGACGACCGTGTCGCGTCCGGTCAAGCGCGCCTCCGTCACGCCCTCGCGGGCGACCTGGACGGCGTCGGTGCGGTCCCCGGGATCGAACACCGGCACGCCGATCTGGCGACCGAGAGATTTCAGCTGCGAGACGGCCGCCGGGCGCGAGAGGTCCGCCGCGACGAGCAGCGGGTAACGGCCCCGACCCTTCAGGTGCAGCGCAAGCTTGGCGGCCGACGTGGTCTTCCCCGATCCCTGAAGGCCCACCATCTCGATGACGGCCGGGCGTCCCTCGAGCGAAATCTCCGACTTCTGGCCCCCGAGGAGAGCCATCAGCTCGTCCCGGACGATCCGGGTGACTTCCTGCGCCGGCGAGAGCTGCTGCATCACTTTTGCCCCGACGGCTCTCTCCCGGACCCGGGACGTGAAATCGCGAACGACCGGAAGCGCGACGTCCGCCTCGAGCAACGAGAGTCGGATCTGGCGGAGAGCGGAGTCGAGGTGGTACTCCGTCAGGTGCCCCTCGCCCCGGAGCTCCTTGAAGACTCCCTGCAGTCTTTCTCCCAACGCTTCGAACAAGTCGCCTCCGGCGAAAGGCCCGAAGGATAACGCTTCGATCGCGGCCGGTGCACCGGCGCGCGGGGCTCGGCCCCCGTGAAAGGGAACTGCCGCGGGTGCGGGAGCTGATGGCGTCCCGGCGCCGTCAAAACGCTCGCAACGCCCGTCGGGAGCGGGGTTTCTCCGCTTGACAGACCCCCCTGTTGGGGTATCATGCGCTCGCTTTCCCCGCTATATTCCGAGGCGCTCCGCAGCAAAAGTTCGCCATAAACGAGAAGGAGAGAGGGAGATGAAGAAGTTTCTGACCCTGGTCATCGCAGTCGCGTTCGGGACGATGCTCCTGACGGGCTGCGCCAAGAAGGAGGAGACCACCACCACGACTGAGACCACGACGACCGAGGCACCGGCCGTGGTCGAGGAAACCTCCACCACCATGACCACCGAGACGATGATGACGGAAACCCCGGTCATGACCACCACCACGGAGACCACCACCACGACGACCACGACGACCGTCACCCCGTAACTCGTCTTCACTTTGCCGATCGAGGCCCCCGCTCTCGGGGGCCTTTTCGTTCTGCAAAACGGACCACGCCGGCCGCACCCGGATTCCGTCTTCCGGCTACACTTGAAATCGGGTGCTTCCGCTCTGGGCCGACGTCCTTCTCGCCTTCGTCGCGATCGCCTCGTGGATCCTCGCGTGGCAGGCGAGAACGCGCAGCCGGATCCTGTCCGAGCGTCTGGCCGCACGCGAACGCGGCGGCCACTTCCTCGGAGAGTCGCCCGAGCCTTCGGAGATCCTGAGGCACGCGTACACCGCGGCGCGTGAGATCGTGCCGGTGACGCATTTCAATCTCTATCGAATCGATCCCGACGGCAAGGTCGAAGAGGCGTGGTCACTCCACCCGACCGAAGGAGGAGCACTCGAGCCCGCGCTGAATCCGGGGAGCCCCTTCGTCGGGCAGAAGATCGACCCGCGCCGCCTCCGCGACCTTTCGGTCACCGAGACCGAGCGTTCGTTCGCGCCGATGGATCTCCTGCACGGCGGCCGGCCGCGGCGCCTGCGCCTTCCCCTCTACTCGGGAGACCGGCTCGTCGCTCACCTCGACATGGGCGCAGCCGAGCCGATCGACGACGATGCGAAGAGGGAGATTCGCGCCCTTCTCGTCCCGCTCACGGCCTCGCTCCACGCCTCGCGAAACTGGAGGGTGGCCGTGACCGACGAGCTCTCCGGTCTCGCCTCGCGCCGCTACTTCGAGGCGCGGCTCGCCGAGGAGTGGGCGCGGCGGGACCGCTACGAGACGCTGCTGTCGGTGGCCTGTTTCGACCTCGACCGCTTCAAAACGATCAACGACACGCTCGGCCATGCCGCGGGAGATCTCGTCATCCGCCGCTTCGGGGAGATCATGAGCGGCGTGGTTCGCGCGAGCGATCTCGCGTGCCGCTTCGGAGGCGAAGAGTTCGCGGCTCTCTTTCCCAACACCTCCGCCTCCGCCGCACGAACCGTCGCCGACCGGATCCGGCGGGCGCTCGAGCGCCACCGGTTCGAGATCGAAGGGCGGGACTTCTGGGTGACGGTCTCCGCCGGGGTCGCGGACGCGGCCGCCGTGTCGGGTCTCGATCCGCACCAGCTCCTCGTGCGGGCCGACCAGGCGCTCTACGCGGCCAAGGCGGGCGGGAGAAACCGCGTGCGGCTCTGGACGGAGCGTCTCACCCGGGACAAAGGCGCCGCCGGTCGAGCGGATCGGCCCGCCCCGGCGGACCGCCCCCCCGCGAACCGGCAGTGACTCGGGCCGCACCACCGCCGGCGCCTCGCCGCGAACCCGGTCGGGAGCTTCGAGGACGAACTCCGGGGGCCTACCTCGACTTCCGGGCCACCCGAAGAAGGAGCCGCCGGAGCCTGGCGAAGAGCCCCGGTCTCGGCTCGCGACGGGTCAGGCTCTCGATCGTCTCCGCGTGCTGCCGGATCCACGCCGAGTCTTCGGGCCGCACGCCGAGCTCGCCCAGCAACCGGCCCGACTCGCGTGCGAGGCGGCGGAGGACCTCGGGGTCGGCGCTCACGGGAGCGAGAGACCTGCGGCCGTCATGAGACGTCCGATCGTCTCGTCCCACGAAAGACCGGACGCGCGATCGAAGCCCCGGCGTCCGAGAGCCGCGAGCGCATCCTCCCGGTTCCAGGCGTGGGAGAGCGCGGCGCCGAGTGCCTCCGGCCGCGGCGGGACGACGAATCCGGTTTGACCGTCGACCACGAACTCGAGGGGCCCGCCCGCGTCGTCCGTGGTCAAAACCGGCTTTCCCGAGAGGAATGCCTCGAGCGGCACGTAACCGAAGTCTTCCCCCTGCGGGGCGACGACGACGAGACGCGCTCCGGCGTAGAGATCGATCAGGTCTTCGTCGGCGGCCTCGGGGATCCACCGCACGCGCGCCTCGACGCCGAGGTCGTGGGCGAGCCGCTGCAGCCGATGTTCCTCCGGGCCTCGGCCGACGACGACGAGGCGCGCCATCGGCGCGTGCGCGAGCGCCCGCAGAGGCAGGTCGGGCCGCTTCCAGCCGTCGAGCCGGCCGACGGTCAAGGCGTAGTCGCCGAACGGCCCGGTCCGGTAGCGACCGACGAGCGGAGGCGGGTGGTACAGCGGCTCGCTGGCGATCCCGTTGTGCTTCGCGAGCCGCGCGGCCACGGTCTTCGAGTTGGCGAAGACCCGGCGCGCTTCGGAAAGACCGAGCGCGTCGATCGCCGCGATCGTCTCTCGCGTACGCCGGTCCTCCTCCGAGGACGTGAAGTCGCTCCACGGCGTGCCGAACTGGTCGTACGCCTGGCGGTACTGGTGGATCACCCACACGACCTTGTTCGGATGCCTCACGGCGTAGCTCGGGAAGCGAGTCGCGATCACGGCGTCGACCGTACGGCTGCCGATCTCCGTCAGGTCGAGGGACCTCCATGCGAGCGCGGAGCGCACGAGAT
The DNA here is from genome assembly GCA_035763965.1 of Thermoanaerobaculia bacterium. Classification (GTDB taxonomy): domain Bacteria; phylum Acidobacteriota; class Thermoanaerobaculia; order UBA5066; family Gp7-AA6; genus Gp7-AA6. The sequence goes on from DASUAD010000472.1 coordinate 11,603, forward strand.
CGAACCGCTCCCGCTCGATCAATGGAAGCGTGACGAGATCCGCTTCGACGCCGCGCTTGACGAGCTCCTCGGTCAGCCGCCGCACGTGCCGCTCCGCTCCCCCGCCGGAGAACGGCGACTGCACGGCTGCAACGAGGACCCGCGGCGGCTTCACGCCGCCGGCACCCGACCGATGACCGCGTAGTCCTGCGGGCCGAACAGCATCGCGTTCAGACGGACGTCGTTCGCCGAATCCTCCTCGAGGCGTTCGGATCGGGGAAGCGGCGAGAGGTACTCGACCCGGAGCTCCCGGAAGCCGGCGGCATCGAAGAGGAAGCGGAGCGCTTCGGGAGGAACGGGGCGCACGTGGGTCGGGTCGAGGTAGAAGGCGTTCATCGCCGCGAGCGAATCGGTGTTGATGGTTTCGACGATCAGGATTCCCCCGGGCGCGAGCGCGCGGCGAGCCTCCGCGAGGAACCGAAAGGTCGCGGCCGCGGGCCAGTGCTCCACGACCTGAAACGCGACGACGCCTCCGAGACTCGCCGGGGGCGCCGCCGCGAGCGCTTCGATCGCGTCCCCTTCTCCCACGTCGAGACCCGCGGCCCGGCACGCCTGCACGGCGAGACGGCTCGACTCGACTCCACGGGCGGGAATCCCCTCCTCCTTGAGGAGCCGCAGGAACTCCCCGCGACCGCAGCCCGCGTCGAGCACCGGGCCGGGCAGATTCGACAGGAACTGCAGGTAGACCTTCTGCTTCTCCGCGATCTCCGCGGACGAACCGCGGAAGCGCTCCTCGAACATCGCGTACACGCTCTCGGGGAGTGGAGGAGAGGCTCCGGCGGGGCGGCTCGAATCCCCGGACGGCCGTGGCGCGAGCGAGAGCGACTCCAGGGATGCGATCCGGCCGTCCTGCATCGAATCGCGCCGCCGGTGCTCTTTCTCCTGCTCCTCGAAACGCCGCGACTCGCGGGCGACGGCCTCGCGATTCCGCTCGAGAGCGGAAACGATCCCGTTGCCGGCCTCGAGGAGGAGGGCGTTGAAAGAAGACTGTCCGCGCCAGAGGAATCGGAGCAGGCGAACGACGGCCGCCTTCGCTCCGGCGAGCCGGCTCGCGTCGGGGATCGAGGGCGTCAGATACTCCTCGGCGCGTTTCAACGGGATCCGGAGGTCGGAGAACTCCCCGGAGCCCGCCGGCTCGGAGGGAGCGGGACGCTCGGACGCGGTTTCCGCTACCGCCGCTCGAATCTCCTGCGCGAGCGCCGCCGCGAGATCGTCCTCTGTCGCCATGGGCCGGGCGCGATTATCCCCAATGAGAAGGCGATCCATGGCATCGCGAATGCAATAAAGTCGGTCCCCGGTGCCACCTCGCTCCAGACCGAGAGGAGGTCCAACATGAAGAACAGTTTCGTGATGCTGGTAACGGCGGCGTTCGCCGCCGGATGCGCGTCGAGCGGTCCCCCGGCGTCGCCCGCTCTCCTGGCCGAGACGGAGGCCGCGGTCCAGCGGGCGGAAGCCGCGGGTGCCGCGGAGCGCGCTCCCGACCTCCTCGGAAAAGCGAGGCGCGCGTGGGACGAGGGCCGCCTCGCATCATCCCGGGGCGAGGGAACAACGGCGATCCGCCGACTCGAAGAGGCACGCGAGTACGCCCGTGCGGCGGAAGCGCGGGCTTCCGCCGAGAAGACGCGGAGTGAAGCCGCAACGATCAAGCAGCAGGCCGACGAGCTCGAGGCGAAGACCCGGCAGATGCGGGCCGCTCCGACTCCCTGACGGAGGTATCCCGATGCGCAGGAATCTGACGATCCTCTCGATCGCGGTCGTGCTTCTCGCGGCCGCCTGTTCCTCCGGCCCGCCGCCGCGGGAGATCGCGGAGGCGCGCCTGGCCGTGCAGGACGCGAAGAACGCCGGCGCCGACCAGCTCGCCGCGCGCGAATACGACGGCGCGCTGGTCCACCTGCGAATGGCGGAGAGCACCTGGAACGACCGCAAGGACGCGGCTGCCGCCGCACACTGGGCGCGGATGGCGGAAGCCACGGCACGGCAGGCGCAGTACCACGCCGAGGCCCACAACGCCGAAGATGCGCTTCGCCGCGAGACCGAGCGCAAACGGCAGGCCGAAATCGCGGTACGCGACGCCGAGATCGCAGCGTTGCAGGCGCGCGCCCGCACGGACGCGGAGAAGCGCGCCGCGGAAGCGGAAGCGCGGGCGCTCGCCGAGCGTCGCGCCGCGGAGGAGCGCCTGGCCGCCCAGGAGGCTGCGGCGCGCGAACGCGAGCAGGCGCGGGCGGACCTCGAGGCCCGTCTCGCGGCGGAGAGGGCCGTCGCCGAGCGGGAAGCAGCCGCGCGCTCCCAGGCCGAGCGCGACCGGGCCACGGCGGAGCTCGAAAAGACCCGCGCGGAGCTCGAGGCGAGCCGCAAGGCGGCCGAGGAGGCGCAAAGGGCCGCCGAGGCCGAACGCCAGAAGCTCGCGGAGCAACGCAAGGCGCAGGAGGCACACGCGGCGGAGATCGCACGCCTCCAGGCAGAACAGCAGAAGACCCAGGAGGAGCTCCGCAACACGCTTTCTCAGCTCGCGACCGTGCGCCAGGAGGCGCGCGGACTCATCGTCACGCTCCCGGGGAGCATCTACTTCGACGTGAACAAGTCCGACGTGAAGCCCGCCATGCGCACGCGCCTGTCGGAGATCGCGAAGGCATTGTCGACGGTTCCGAACCAGCGCGTGCTCGTCGAGGGGCACACCGACTCGGACGGCAGCGGCGAGTACAACCTCCAGCTCTCGCGCCTCCGCGCGGATTCGGTCCGTTCGGTTCTCGTCGCCGGGGGCGTCTCGCCCGATCGAATCGAATCGCAGGGATACGGCGAGACCCGGCCGGTGGCGACGAACGCGACTTCCGCCGG
>DASUAD010000473.1:0-6973 GCA_035763965.1 Thermoanaerobaculia bacterium
CCATCGCGTCCGTGAGAAGAAGTGGATCGCCACGTCGGCGAGCTGCCGGATTTTCGCGAGCGGCCCGCGCCAGACGTGCGAGTTCGGCTCGGCTTCGTAGGACCAGTAGAGGATCGTCGGCCGGCCGAAGATGTTCTCCCGCGGGATCGCGCCCCAGTAGCGGCTGTCGAGCGAGTTGTCGCGGTTGTCGCCCATTCCGAACCAGGACCCGGGCGGAACGCGGAAGGGACCGAACTGGTCGCGCCGTCGCGCCATGTCCGGGATCGCGGGGTCGTCGGGATAGACCTCGGGGTCGGTGTGCTGCACCGATGCGGCGTCCGCCGGCCTTCCGTCCACGAAAAGCTTCTTGTCGCGCATTACGACCGTTTCGTCGGGGCCCGCCACGGCACGCTTGACCAGGACGTAGCCCGGGTTGACGTCGTCGCCCGGCTTCTTGAAGACGATGATGTCGCCGCGGTGGACGTCCCGGTAGGGGAGGAGCTTTGCCCAGCTCTCGAGCCGCGGTGCGTAGGCGAACTTGTTGACCAGGAGGTGGTCGCCCACCAGGATCGTCTTCTCCATGGAGCCCGTCGGGACCTGGTAGGTCTGGACCACGAACGTCCTCACGAAGAGGACGAAGATCCCGGCGACGAGCAGCGACTCGTACCACTCTCGCGCCGAAGAGTGCTTCGACCGCTCGTCCGCTGTTTCCGCCTGCGTCGCGCTCATTCGACCTTCAGAACCGCCAGGAACGCGTCCTGAGGAATGTCGACCCGCCCCACCCTCTTCATCCGCTTCTTCCCCTCTTTCTGCTTCTCGAGGAGCTTCCTCTTCCGGGTGATGTCGCCTCCGTAGCACTTGGCGAGCACGTTCTTGCGCATTGCGGGGACCGTCTCGCGGGCGATGATTTTCGATCCGATCGCGGCCTGGATCGCGACCTCGAACATCTGGCGCGGGATGATCTCCTTCATCTTCGCAGCGAGCAACCTTCCTTTGGCCGCCGCTTCTTCCCGATGGACGATGATCGAGAGGGCGTCGACCGGCTCCCCGTTGACGAGGATGTCGAGCTTGACGAGCTCCCCCTCCCGGTAGCCGGCGAACTCGTAGTCGAAGGAGGCGTACCCCCGGGAGATCGACTTCAGCTTGTCGTAGAAATCGAGGACCACCTCGTTGAGCGGGAAGTCGTAGGAGAGCACGACCCGGTTGGAGGAGAGGTATTCGAGCGATCGCTGCACCCCGCGCCGCTCCTCGCAGAGCTTCAACAGCCCCCCGAGGAAGTCGTCGCGGGTGATGATCGTCGCCGTGATCCACGGTTCTTCGACCCGCTCGACCGTCGTGGGCGGGGGCAGGTGATTGGGGTTGACGATCTCGAGGATCTCTCCCTTCGTCGTCGTCACCCGGTAGTTCACCCCGGGCGCGGTCGTGATGAGATCCAGGTCGAACTCGCGCTCGAGCCTCTCCTGGACGATCTCCATGTGGAGGAGACCGAGGAAACCGCAGCGAAAACCGAATCCGAGCGCGGTCGAGTTCTCCGGCTGGAACGTGAAGGACGCGTCGTTCAACCGGAGCTTCTCCATCGCATCGCGCAGGTTCGCGTAATCGTCCGCGTCCGTGGGGAAAAGACCCGCGAAGACCATCGGCTTCGCCTCCGCGAAACCCGGGAGCGGTCGTGGGGTCGGCCGGTCGAGCTCCGTGATCGTGTCGCCGATCCGCGTCGAATGCAGATCCTTGATGTTCGCCCACAGAAACCCGACTTCGCCGACCGAGAGCGAGGGAACGGTCTGGCGGCCGGGTGTGAACATTCCGACCTCTTCGACCTCCGCTTCCAGGCCCGTTCCGATCGCGCGGATCTTCGTCTTCGGTCCCACCGTGCCCTCGAACACGCGGACGAGCGACGTCACGCCGCGGTACGGGTCGTACCAGGAGTCGAAGAGAAGAGCCTGGAGCGGCGCCGACGGGTCGCCCTTCGGGGGCGGAATGTCCCGCACGATCCGCTCGAGGAGCTCGTCGATGCCGACTCCCTGCTTCGCGGACGTCAGAACGGCATCGTCCGCGGGAATGCCGACGACCTGCTCGATCTGCTCGCGGACCTTCTCCGGTTCGGCGGACGGCAGGTCGATCTTGTTGATCACCGGCACGATCGTCAGGTTGTTGTGGATCGCGAGGTACGCGTTCGCGAGGGTCTGCGCCTCGACGCCCTGGGTGGCATCCACGACGAGGACCGCTCCCTCGCACGCCGCGAGCGAGCGGGAAACCTCGTAGGAAAAGTCGACGTGCCCCGGCGTGTCGATGAGGTTGAGAACGTACTCGTTCCCGTCCCGGGCCCCGTAGCGCAGCGTCACCGAACGGGCTTTGATCGTGATGCCGCGCTCCTGCTCGAGCTCCATGTCGTCGAGCATCTGCTCGTGCATTTCGCGCTCGGCGACGGCGCCGCACCTCTGGAGGATCCGGTCCGAGAGCGTCGTCTTTCCGTGGTCGATGTGGGCCACGATCGAGAAATTGCGGATGCGTCGGGGATCGGTCATCGCGTGTCGCTGCCCAGCGGCCAGCGGGATCGGGCCGCCGCCGCCGCCGGTTCGTGCGCGCCGTTGCGACGATACTGCAGCAGGCCCGCGAACGCGATCATCGCGGCGTTGTCGGTCGTGAAGGCGCGCTCCGGAAGGTACACCGGGATGCGCCGCGCGGCGCCCCACTCGGACAGCGTCCGGCGCAGCTCGGAGTTGCCCGCGACGCCTCCCGAGACCGCGAGCGCACGGATCCCCTCCTCGCGACGAACCGCCTCGACGCGGTCGACCAGCGCGGTGACGATCGCGCGCTGGAACGACGCGAGGAGGTCCCTCATGTCGGACTCGAGCGAGTCGGGATCCAGTGGCGACCCGTCGACGGCGCGCCTCTGGAACTCGCGCAGCATCGCGGTCTTCAGCCCCGAAAAGGAGAAGTCGTGCGAGCCGTCGGCGTGCCGGCCGACCGGGAGCGCGTAGCGGTCCCCCTCGCCGCGCGTCGAGATCCGGTCCACGATCGGGCCGCCGGGGTAGCCGAGCCCGGCGCGCCGCGCGACCTTGTCGAACGCCTCGCCGGCCGCGTCGTCGCGGGTTCTCGCGAGCGGAACGATCCGCTCCTCCTCGACCCGCACGAGCTCCGTGTGTCCGCCCGAGACGACGAGGCCATGGAACGGGAGGTCGACGGGCAATGCGGTCTCGCCGCGTCCGCGCAGGAAGGCGGAGTAGAGGTGCCCTTCGAGGTGGTTGACGGGAACGAGCGGCACGCCGCGCGCGAACGCCAGCGCTTTTCCGGCGGAGAGGCCGACGAGGAGCGCTCCGATCAGGCCGGGACCCGCCGTCGCGGCGACGAGATCGATGCCGGAAACGTCGATCCCTCCTTCTGTGAGCGCCTCCTCGAAAGTGAAGGGGAGGTTCTCGAGATGGGCGCGCGCCGCGATCTCCGGCACGACGCCGCCGTACGGCGCGTGCGCGGCGAGCTGCGACGAGACGATGTTCGAGCGGACACGTCCTTCTCCGTCGAGCACGGCGACGGATGTCTCATCGCAGGAGGTTTCGATTCCAAGGACGAGCATGGGATTTCCCGTCAGGGGAGGACCGGGAACCTCTCCTTTCGCGCGGCGTCCGCGAGGCGGTCGTCGAGGCAGACGAAGGGAAGACTTTCCGTTCGCTCGTCGCAGAAGACGAGAGCTGCGGCGAGCTGGAGAGCATCGGCCGCGCGAAGGGGATGCGTGCCGAGAAGGCGAAGCGCCCGGGCTCGGACGCTCTGAACGGAGGTGACTTCCTCCCACCGTTCTGTGAGCACGCGCAAGAGCGACCGGGCCTGAGCGACGTCCACGGCGTCTCGACCCTCCCGTTCCCGCCGGGCGAGCGCGGATGCCGCCTCGACTTCCGTCAGGCACCAGACGATCTGGCGATCGTCCTCCTCGTAGACGCCCGCGACGGCCAGGGAAGTCCGTTCGTCCATGAGGAGGGGAAGAATCGCCGAGGAATCCCAGAATTTCATCGTCCGCTTCGTCGCTCTTCCAGAAGCGCTTCGAGCAAGTCCAGCGACTTCTTTGGTTTCGGCGGGGGCATGGGCAGACGCTTCCCGTCACGGATCTTCGGCGGCGTCGCGATTCCCCGTCTTTCCGCGTCGAGTACCCATTCGGGGATGTCCTTGGGCGCCGGGGCGATCGGCTCGATCCTCGCGATCGGCGTGTCGCGGTCGTACACGATGACGGTCTCGCCCTTCCGCACCTTCGCGAGGTACTCGGAGAGCCGGTCTCGCAACTCGGAGATTCTGGCGTTCTTCATCACGCCATTATAGCCAGAATGACCGATCGGGAGCCGGCGAGAGATAACCGATTACCGGTTTTCGATGACCGATTTCCGCCGATCCTCCGCGGCATGCGCCGCCAGTGCGAGCGACTCAGCATACGGCGGCCGGCAGATCCCTTGGTCGGTGACGATTGCCGCGATGTAGCGCGCGGGGGTCACGTCGAAGGCGGGGTGTCTCGCGCCGACGCCGGCCGGCGCGATCGCGTGTCCCGCGAACGAGAGCACTTCCCCCGCCGGGCGTTCCTCGATGGGGATCGCCGCACCGTCGGGGCAACGCAGGTCGATCGTCGTGGTCGGCGCGGCGACGTAGAACGGGACGCCGTTCTCCTTCGCGAGCACGGCGAGCGAGTAGGTCCCGATCTTGTTCGCCGTGTCGCCGTTGGCCGCGATCCGATCGGCGCCGACGACGACGGCCGCGACTTCGCCGCGGGAGAGGTAGTGACCGCACATGCTGTCGGTGATCACCTCGACCGGAATGCCCTCGCGGGCGAGCTCCCACGCGGTCAGCCGCGAGCCCTGGAGGAAGGGACGCGTCTCCGGGGCGAGAACGTGCAACGCCTTTCCCTCCTCCACGGCCGCGCGGATGACCCCCAGCGCGCTTCCGTAGCCGCCGGTGGCGAGACCACCGGCGTTGCAGTGCGTCAGGACGGTCGTGCCGTTGGAGAGGAGCTCCGCGCCGTAACGGCCGAGACGGCGCGACGACTCGAGTGCTTCGTCGGCGACCCGGTCCGCCTCGTCGATGAGCGCCGTCTCGATCGTCTCGGCCGGCTCGTCCGCGACCTCACGGAAGCGGCGCGCCATCCGCTCGAGCGACGCGAAGAGGTTCACCGCAGTCGGCCGCGTGGCGCCGAGGACCCGCCGGGCGGTCTCGAATCGCTCCGCCGGAGGGGTCGAGGCGCCGCTCCGCATGGCGAAGGCGACCCCGTAAGCCGCCGCGACCCCGATCGACGGCGCTCCGCGGACGGCCATCTCGCGGATCGCGACGGCCACCTCGGACGGCTTCTCGAACGACAGCCACACTTCCCGCGACGGAAGCAGCCGCTGGTCGAGCACGCGCAGAATCCGGCCGTCGCGGTGGACCGGGCGGAGGATCTCCGTCAACGCGTCTCCGACACGACGAGCCCGACGCCGCCCCCGCGCGGGTCCGCGACGGCGGTCAGAGTTCCGTCGTGTCCCCGCGCGATCGCGTGGACGCGGCCGATCGGGTCCTTGTCGGGCTCGCGTTCCTCGACGGTGTGTCCGATCCGGCGCAGTGCCTCGATCCAACCCGAATCGAACCGGTTTCGCTCGATCTGGATCTTGTCCGGGAAATCCTGCTGATGGAACCGCGGCGCGGCGACGGCCGCCTCGAGCGGCTCGGCCCGAAGGACGTGCGCGATCAGGACCTGAAAGTTCGTCGTCGGGATCGTGGAGCCGCCGGGAGTTCCCCAGACGAAGGCGTTGCGCCCGCCGATGACGCCGATCGACGGACACATCGCCGACAGCATCCTCTTGCCGGGCGCGACCGCGTTCACCTCCCCCTGGATGAGGCCGTAAAGGTTCGGCTTTCCGGGCGCCGTGGCGAAATCGTCCATTTCGTTGTTGAGGAGGAACCCGAGTCCCGGAGCGACGCGGGCGAGGCCGAAAGAATCGTTGAGGGTCGTCGTGACTCCGACCGCTCCTCCCGCGGCGTCGACGACGGAAAAATGGGTCGTCGACGCCCGCTCCTCCCGCGCGCCGCGGAGGGCCTTCGAGGGTGTCGCGCGATTCGGGCTGATCGTCGCCGCCACCTGCCGCAGCCGCGCGGCATCGGTGAACCGGGCCTCCCGCACGCCCGGAAACGCCGGATCTCCCAGCCAGCGGTTGCGGTCGTGGAACGCTCTCTTCTCGATCTCCGCGAGAAGGTGCGAAGAAGCGGGATCGCGGCCTTTCAGCTTCTCGAGCCCGACGAACGATCCGAGAATCGCGAGCTCGGCCAGGACCGGTCCCGAGGAAGGGGCGGGCGTGGTGACGATCTCGGCGGGCCCGAATCCAAAACGGACGGGCCGGCGGACCTTCGCCGAGTAAAGGGCCAGGTCGCCGCGCGTGATGAGTCCGCCGGTCTTCTTCTGGCCCTGCTCGATCTCGCGCGCGACGCGCCCGCGGTAGAAGCCGTCCGATCCGCGGTCCCGGATCGCCTCGAGCGTGCGTGCGAGCGCCGGCTGGCGGAAGACGGTTCCGGGAACGGGCGGCCGTCCGTTGGGGAGAAAGACCGCGGCGGTCTCGGGATCCGCGGCCATCCTGGCGCGGTACTTCGGCTTCGAGATCGACTGCGAAACCGTCTCGGTCATGACGAAGCCGTCGCGCGCGAGCCGCAGCGCCGGAGCGATCACGGTCTTCCAGTCGAGGCGCCCCGCGGCCCGGTGCGCGCGCCACAGCCCGTCGACCGAGCCGGGCACTCCGGAGGCGAACGGCCCTTCCGTCGAGGAAGGCGGCTCGCCGTTTCGCCCCGGCTTGGTGAACAGGTCGCGGCGCGCGTTGCGCGGCGCGGTCTCCCGGAAATCGACGGCGAGCGTCCGCCCCTTCGCGTCGCGCGAGATCCAGAACCCTCCCCCGCCGATATTGCCCGCCTCCGGCCAGGTCACCGCGAGCGCAAATGCGACGGCGACCGCCGCGTCGGCGGCATTCCCTCCCCGGCGGAGGATCTCGACGCCCGC
>DASUAD010000474.1:0-6825 GCA_035763965.1 Thermoanaerobaculia bacterium
TGGAAGTCACGCCTGGCCGCCGTCCAGGCGGAGCGGGACATGGTGCGGACCGACGGAACCCGCCGACTGCTTGCCGAGGCGCGAGAGCCGGTACCGGCCCTTTAGCCGGATGCCGAAAAAGGGACTCCGGGCTTCGCGTCCGGAGTCTCGGGATTGCTTTGAGTTCGCGCCGCCGAAAACAGAGCAAGAGCAGCGGGGCCGGCGTGCGCCCCGAGCTTCGTCGAATCCGCCGCACGATCGACGCGGTCGACCAGCTTCTTTCGGCCGCCCTCGCGCTCCGGGCCGAGCTCGTCGTCCGCGCGGGGCTCGTGCCCGGGCACCGCAGAGACCGGCGCCGCGAGACCGAAATCCTCGCGGCCGCAGCGCGGCGTCCGACCGGAGGCTTTCGCCCCGCCGCCATCCGACGGATATTCCGGGCGATCATCGACGCCGGGATCGAGCTCCAGACCGCGCTTCCCCGTCCGGACGTTCGCAGGAGCCGGCGCCTCGGCCGCAGCTAGTCGAAGCTTCCGAAATCACCCGGCTCCGGGTTACGAGAGCGCGGCCCTCCACGATCGTCCCGCCTCGAGCAGGAGCGCGCGGTCGCTCGTCGTGAAAAAGCGGTACCCGAGCGCCCGGAGCGACGGGATCTGATCCCGGTTGCCCACCATGATCCCGGAGGCCTTCCCGGCGCGCGCCGCCTCCGAAGCGACACTCGCGAGGGCGGAACGGAAACGCTCGGAGGTCGTGTTGCCCGGCGCGCCGAGTGCCTGCGAGAGGTCGTTCGGCCCGACGTAGAGGACGTCGACCGAAGGCAGTTCGGCGATCTGACGGAGCTCCGCCAGCGCGCCCTCGCGCTCGATCTGAACGGCGACGAGCGTCTCCTCGTTCGCACGGCGGACGAAGTCCGCGAGCGGCGTCGCGCCATAGCGGTTGGCGCGGACTCCGCCGAGACCGCGCTTCCCGTCCGGTGCGAACTTCAGGGCTTCGATCGCCGCGCGCGCCATCGCGGCGCCCTCGACGCGCGGGAGAAGGGTGCCGGCCGCACCCGCGTCGAGATATCGGCCCAGCTGCTCGGAAAGCGCCGTCGGTGCGCGCACGATCGCCGCGATTCCCGCCGAATCGCAGGCGAGGACCATGGTTGCGACCGACTCGATCGAGAAGAATCCGTGCTCGACGTCGACGACGACGAAGTCGAACCCCGCGAGCGCTGCCACCTCGACGACGCCCGGGACGGGCCACGTGAGGAAGCAGCCGAGGAGAGTCTGACCCGCACCCGTGCGCGCGCGCAGGGAAAGGAGCGGCGAATTCAAGTCCCTCACCCCCGTCCCCTCTCCCGGGGGGAGAGGGGAGAAGAAGTCAATTCGTTCGACTTCTGACCAGGTTGAACTTCAGCATCTCGCCGTAGGACACGCGGGAATCGAGGTCCTCCCGCGCGATCTTCAGGTGCTGCGTCAGGCCCTCGAGGACGAGCTCCATCCCGACGGCGAGCTCCTCGCGCGAAGCCGGCGCGAAGTGCTCCTCCACTGCCTTCTTGAGCCCGGGCACCGACTCCAGCGTGGCCAGGTGCTCCGAGAAGGGAGTGTCGTCCGAGAGCGTGACCTTGTTCCCCGCCGCGAACCACTCGAGGATCGGCTCGTAGAGGGGGTGGATTTTCTCGGGCGGCGGCGTGGATCGCGCGCGCCGCGGCATCGAGAGCTCGTCGGTATCCTCCTCGTCGGCGCGGCGGCGCTGCGACGGGCGGCCGGAATCGGGCGCCGGGAAGCGCGCGTCGAAGAGCTTCTTGACCGCCGTCGCGATTAGTTTTTTCGCGATGACCTCGGCTCCCTGCTGCTCCCCTTCGTAGACCATCTCCACCTTTCCGGTGATCGCCGGAAGGCACGCGGGAAGGTCGCAGAGGCGCGGGAAGACGTGGTGCTCGCCGTGGACGAGGCCGCGGCGCTCGAGATTCGACGCGAGGATCTCCACCGCCGAGATGGGCATGCGCGCCGAGACGCCGGAAGACTGGTCGACGAACTCGCTCGACCGCGCGGCGAACGCGATCTCTTCGACGAGCTCGCGGAAAAACTCGGGGATGTCGACCGTCGGCGCGGGGTCGCGATCGAGCCACGCTTCCTGCGCCGTGATCCGGGACGCCGTCTTCACGTCGTCCGGGTAGTGCGTGAGGATCTGTGAGGAGATCCGGTCTTTCAGCGGCGTGATGATGTTCCCGCGGTTGGTGTAGTCCTCCGGGTTCGCCGAGAAGACGAGGAGGATGTCGAGCGGGATCCGGATCGGGAAGCCCCGGATCTGGAGATCGCGCTCTTCGAGGATGTTCAGGAGCCCGACCTGGATTCTCGGCTGGAGGTCGGGCAGCTCGTTGATCGCGAATATGCCGCGGTTCGTGCGCGGGATGATCCCGAAGTGGATGACCTCTTCGTCGGAATAAGACCGCCTCTCGGTCGCCGCCTTGATCGGATCGACGTCGCCGATCAGGTCGGCGATGGTGACGTCAGGTGTCGCGAGCTTTTCCCGGTACCTTTCCTCGCGCGGGATCCACTCGATCGGAGTGTCGTCTCCGCGTTCCGAGAGGATCCGCCGGCCGTACTTGGTGATCGGATGAAAGGGATCCTCGTTCAGGTCGCTCCCCGCGATCGCGGGGATCTCCGGGTCGAGGAGTCCGACGAGGAGGCGCAGCAGCCGCGTCTTCGCCTGTCCGCGGAGGCCCAGGAGGAGGAAGTCGTGCTTCGAGAGGATCGCGTTGTGGAGCGAAGGAAGCACCGTCCGCTCGTAACCGTAGATCCCCTCGAAGGGATTCTTCTTCTCGGCGAGCGCGCGGCGCAGATTGCCGCGCAGCTCTTCCTTGACGCCGCGTGCGCGGTACCCGCTCGCCTTGAGCTCCCCGAGGTTCCCAGGCCTCGCCATCGGCCTCACCTGCCGGCTACCAGCCCGCGTTCCGAGACTCTCATCCGGGGACGATCAGGGGGACGTTCTCGCCGATTCGAAAGAGGCGGGCGGATCTTCGCCCGGCGAGCTTTGCCGCGCGCCTGCAGAGCATCTCGAGCCTGGGTCGCTGGAAACCGACGACGGTCTCCCGGATCCGGCCGCCGGGTCCGACCAGGAAGAAGGTCGGCACGTTGGTCAGGCCGAGTGCAGCGGATGCTTTCCACGGGGCGGGATCGTAAAGCGTCTCGACCTGGACTCCGAGTCGCTCGTTGAACTTCACCGTTTCGCCGCGGTCGTCCTGCGAAACCGCGAAGACCGGCAGCGCCCGCCCGGCGATCCGGCGGAGACGCTCGACGTACGGCCACGTGAGCTCGCAGGTCGGGCACGTCGTCTTGAAGAAGCCGTAGAGAGTCTCCACTCTCGGAGGAACGAACCGGGCGCCGGACTCCGCTTCGAGTTCGATTTGCGGGAACACTGCGCCGGGTTCGAGGGCCGCCAAAAAACCTCCTGCTCCGGATCCGCCGGAGCCGTCCGCTCTCCGGATCGCGATTATAGACTTCCGGCGCTTCGCGCCCGATCATTCGAACCGGGAAGAATGGGACTCTCGAGGAATGTGAGGATGGGGACAGCCCACGGTTTCCGAAGGAGAATCCGGCACGCCGACAGATTTTCTGGAAACCGTGGTCTGTCCCCGAAAATCTCCCGTCGTGATCTCGTCCGAGGCGCGGGCGCCGCGCTCGCGCTCGGATCGGTTCCGGTTCTCGGGTGCAGAGCGCGCGGGAAGCCGCCTGCGCCCGCGAAGAAGAACCTGAAAATCCTCCAGTGGAGCCACTTCATTCCCGCCTACGACCGCTGGTTCGACGGCCTCTACACGAAGGCGTGGGGCGAGAAAAACAACGTCTCGGTGACGGTCGATCACATGACCTCCACCGAAGTGGCCGCGCGCGGGGCAGCCGAGGCCGCCGCAGGAAAGGGACACGACCTCTTCCTGTTCCTCTCGCCACCGGCGGCCTACGAAGCGCAGGTCATCGACCACCGCGAGATCATCGAAGCGGTCGAGAAGAAGCACGGGAAGATGATTCCGCTCGCCGAGCGTTCGACGCTGAACCCGAAAACCGGGAAGTACTTTGCGTTCTCCGACTCCTACGCTCCCGATCCGGGAAACTACCGAATCGACCTCTGGGAGAAGGTCGGGTTTCCGAAGGGGCCCGACACGTGGGAGGACCTGAGGATCGGCGGCCGGAAGATCAAGCAGAAGTTCGGAAACCCCGTCGGCATCGGCCTTTCGCAGGAGATCGACTCGAACATGGCGCTGCGCGCCGTCCTCTGGTCGTTCGGCGGCGCAGAGCAGGACGAAGAAGGGCGCGTCGCGATCAACTCGAGGGAGACCGTCGAGGCTCTCGAGTACGTCCGGGCCCTTTACGAGGAGGCGATGACCCCGGAGGTTTTTACCTGGGACCCGTCGTCGAACAACCGGATGATTCTCTCGGGGCGCGCGTCGTTCGTCTGCAACGCGATTTCGGTCACGCGAACCGCCGAGAAGGATGACCCGGACATGGCGAGGAAGATCGGGTTGACCCCGGCGCTCCGGGGCCCGGTCCGCCGGATCGCCGCCGAGCACGTGATGAACTGCTACGTCGTCTGGAAGTTCGCCGAGAACCCGGACGCCGCGAAGCAGTTCTTAGTCGACCTGGTCGACCACTTCTCCGACGTTTTCCGCGAAGGGGACTCGTACAACTTTCCGTGCTTTCCCGGGTCGCTGCCCGATCTGGCGCAGCGGATCGCGAAGGATCCGAAGGCCGATCCGCCGGACAAGTATGCGGTGCTGGGGTCGGTCCTCGACTGGGCGACGAACGTCGGTTTCCCCGGCTATGCGACGGCGGCGATCGACGAGGTCTTCAACACCTTCGTGATTCCGACGATGTTCGCGCGGGTCGCGCGGCGGGAGGTCACGCCGGAGGAAGCGGCCCGCGAAGCCGACAGACAGGTCGGACGGATTTTCGAGCGGTGGAACTCGGCCCGATGAGCCGGGCGCGCGGATAAAATCCCCCCGTGGCCCTTCTCGACACCTTCGGGCGCCCGCTCCGGAACCTCCGGATTTCGGTGACCGACCGCTGCAATCTGCGCTGCCAGTACTGCATGCCGGAAAAGGAGTATGCCTGGCTGCCCCGCGCGGACGTCCTCGACTTCGAAGAGGTGAGCCAGCTGGTCGACGTTTTCACGGACCTGGGCGTCGACCGGGTGCGGCTGACGGGAGGGGAGCCGCTCGTGCGACGCGACTTGCCGCGGCTGGTGACGCTCCTCGCCGCGAAGCCTGCGATCCGGGATCTCGCGATGACGACCAACGGCGTGCTTCTCGCAAGTCACGCGAGAGCGCTTCGGGCGTCCGGACTTCACCGGGTCAACGTCAGCCTCGATACGCTCCGGCCGGACCGCTTTCAGGCTCTCACGCGCTTCGACGAGCTCGAGCGCGTGCTCTCCGGAATCGAAGCGGCTTCGGCGCTCGGTTTCTCCGCGGTCAAGATCGACGCGGTCGTGATCCGCGGGGTCAACGACGACGAGCTCGTCCCGCTTCTCGACTACGGCCGGAACGTCGGGGCCGAGGTGCGCTTCATCGAATACATGGACGTCGGAGGAGCCACGCACTGGTCGATGGACCGGGTCGTCACCCGTGCGGAAATACTGGGGAGTCTTGCCCGACGCCTCGGCCCGATCGTGCCGCTCTCCGAAGACACCTCCGCGCCGGCAGACAGGTTCCGTCTCGTTGATGGAACCGTCTTCGGGGTGATCTCTTCGACGACCGCGCCGTTCTGCCGCTCCTGCGACCGGAGTCGCCTGACGGCCGACGGGATGTGGTACCTGTGCCTGTACGGCGCCCGCGGGACCGATTTGCGGAGACCTCTTCGCGCGGGCGCTTCCTCGGCCGAGCTCGGTCACCTGATCGAGACGGCCTGGCGCTCCCGAGCGGACCGCGGCGCCGAGGAACGTCTCGCCCTCCACGATCGCAGTCCGCTCGTCTCCGCCGATGCGTTACGCCGCGACCCGCACCTCGAGATGCACACGCGAGGGGGTTAGTCGTGGTCGAAGAGGCGCCGGGGAACGCCGATTCCGCCGAGCCCGTCCCTGCCGTGACGAACGCGCGGGCGCTCTCTCTCGACCGGTTTCCGATCCGGACGCGCGAAAGTTCGATCACCCTCTCCGCGTGGCGACTGTGCGTCGCCTGTGACGAAGGGGACGGAGCCATCGTCCGGCTCGACGCCCCGTCGGGAGAAGCGCTGCACCGCGGGGAAGGAGTCTTTCTCGGGTGGTCCGAGGAACGCCTGGCCTCCGCCTACGACGCACTTCGGCCGGTTCCCGAGGAATCGGGCTTCGAACTCCAGCAGATGGGCTGAAGCCCCGGCGCTAGTCCGGCGGCGCGGCCTCGGTCAGAAGACGCCGCTCTTCCGGCGTCAGGAGCGTCGCGGCGGTCGGGTAGTAGACCTTCTCCATTTCGGACTCGTGGGCGGCGAGACGCCGCTCGAGATTCTCGACGAGCCCGAGCACGTCCGACATCGGTGCCCGCTCGTCGATCTGGGAGAGAAGGTAGCGAGTCAATTCCCGGATCTGGACGTACTCGAGTTTGAGCTCGCGCTGGGGATCGCGGCCTGCAAACGACGCCCGCGCAAGTGCGGGCAGCAGAACCCGTTCTTCCGCCGCGCTCCATCGGCGCAGGTGCTCGTGGAAGTCCGCCAGGGCCAGCCGATAGGCGGCCTCGTCCCGCCGTTCGAGCGCCCCGCGGAAATCTTCGAAACGGCTTCGAAGCGCCTTCTGGATCGCGACCAGCTCGTGGTCGAACGCCAAGTCAGATCCCAGCCAGCCCCGGCTCGATGCGCTCGAAGCCCTGTTCGACGGCCCAGAGATCCATCGACAGCGAGACGAGGT
>DASUAD010000475.1:0-4491 GCA_035763965.1 Thermoanaerobaculia bacterium
GGATGGTTGTCGCCGTAGGCGGCCGCGACGACGCGGTCCTCCATGTACGAGTTGAACCCTTCGTCCAGCCACGGCTCCTCGAACTCGTTCGACGCGATCAGTCCGTAGAAGTACTGGTGCCCGAACTCGTGCACCGTGACGCTCTCGGGACTGTGCACGCTCGCGGGTGCGTAGCGATGCGTGCCGCCGGTGATCAGGGTGGGGTACTCCATTCCGCCCGCGCCGCGCGCGCCCCACGGTGGATCCACGACCGTCAGCGTCGAGTACGGGTACGGTCCGAGGACGCGCCCGTATCCGGAGATCGCCGTCTTCGTGGCGTTCAGATACCGCGGCGCCTGGCGCCGGTGCTCGGGCTGCAGCAGGAGGTGGATCTGCGTAGCCGCCACTCCCGGCTCGCGGAACAGGTCTTCGATCACGAGGAAGTTCGGATCCGCCGTCCATGCGAAGTCGTGGACGCTCTCCTGCTTGAATCGGTAGAGAACTCGCTCACCCGGGAGGTCGCGCTCCTCGACCCGGACCCCGGTCGCGCCGACCTTTCCGCGGTAGCGCCTCGGCACGTCGATCGAAACGTCGTAGTCCCCGAAGTCCGAGAAGAACTCGCTCGAGGCATGGAATTGATGGCAGTTCCATCCCTTCTCCTGGAGGACGCCGATCTTCGGAAACCACTGCGCAACGAGGAAGAAGTCGCCCTTCCAGCCGGTCCGCGTCGAGACGCGCGGCAGGCGCGAACGAAAGTCGATCGACACCGCGATCGTCTCGCCGGGTCCGACCGGGCGCGGGAGCTGGATTTCCGCGACGGTCCGGTCGTGCGGGTTTCCGTCGTCGGGAGAGATGTACGTCAGCGCCGGAAGCAGATCGCTGCCGTCGGCGAGCGTCATGCGCGTCAGCTCGATCGAGCCCCACGACTCGGGAAGACGGTTCCCGCGATGCTCGCCCCCCGACTCCCGCCAGAACGTCGAGAGCGTGTTCCGAAACGCGTTGAGGTAAAGGTGGAACTGGAGGGTCGCCGCGGGTCGGGTCGTCGTGTTCGTCCAGGTGAGGAGTTCCGTCCCCTCGATCGTCTTCTTCTCCGCGTCGAGGCGGCAGGAGATCTCGTATGAAGCGATCGGGCGGGTGAGCGGCGCGGCGAAGAGAGCGGTGCGGGTCGCGAGCGCGGCGAGCGCGATTCCGGCGAGAGCGAGAAGCGAGCTTCTGCCCTTTGCCCGCGACATCGGGCAGACTGTAGCATGGGCGCGCGATGAGAAAAGCCGCTCTCGAGAAGGGTTCGGAGGACTCTTCGAGCGCCCATTTCGACGTTGCGCGGCGCGCCGAGCGCCTTCGCGAAGAGATCCTCCGGCACGAGCGTCTCTACTACGTCGAAGGCCGCCCGGAAATCTCCGACGCGGAGTTCGATCGGTTGATGACCGAGCTCGCGGCCATCGAAACCGCGCATCCGGAGCTCGCGAGCGCCGACTCTCCGACGCGTCGCGTCGGCGGCGCCCCGGCGGAAGGCTTTGCGACGGTCGAACACGCAATCCCGATGCTCTCGCTCGAGAACGCGTATTCGTGGGAGGAGGCCGAGGCGTGGCGGGTGCGACTCGTCCGAGCCCTCGGGAGCGAGCCGCCGGGGTACGTCGCAGAGCTCAAGATCGATGGGCTCTCGATCGCCGTCCGGTACGAGAACGGCGTGCTGGTGCGCGCCGCAACCCGCGGCGACGGGTATCGCGGCGACGACGTCACCGACAACGTCCGCACGATCCGATCCGTGCCGCTCCGGATTCCGGAGACGTCGCCGATCGAGATCAGGGGCGAGGTCTTCTACCCGCGCACGAAGTTCCTCCGGTTGAACACCGAGCGGGAGGCGGCGGGGGAGCCGCTCTTCGCGAACCCGCGCAACGCCGCGGCCGGCACGATCCGGCTGCTCGATTCGCGGATCACTTCGCGGCGGGGCCTCGCCGCCTGGTTCTACTCGATCGTCCGCAGTCCGGATCCTCCCGATTCGCAGGCGGCCGCGCTCGAACGCCTGCGGTCGCTCGGCCTGCCGACGCAGCGCGAGTGGCGCCGCTGCGCGACGTTCGAGGAGATCCGCGCGTTCGTCGACGAGTGGCGGACGTCGCGCGGGAGCCTCGACTTCGAGACGGACGGCGTCGTGATCAAAGTGGACGACCGGCGGCTGCAGGAGGAGCTCGGCTCGACCGCGAAGTCGCCGCGCTGGGCTCTCGCGTACAAGTATCCGCCGGAGGAGGCCACGACGGTCGTGCGCGAGATTTCGGTCCAGGTCGGACGCACCGGCGTGCTGACCCCGGTCGCGCACTTCGATCCGGTCGTCCTCGCGGGGACGACGGTGAAGCGCGCGACGCTGCACAACTACGAGGACCTCGCCCGCAAGGACGTCCGGGTGGGAGACACGGTCGTCGTGGACAAGGGGGGCGAGATCATCCCGCGCGTCATCCGGGTCCTTCCCGAGAAGCGCCCGGCCGGGAGCCTTTCGTTCGCGATGCCGGAGTCCTGCCCCGTCTGTGGAGACCCGGTCGTTCGCGAGCCGGGAGAGGTCGCGACGCGGTGCGTCAATCCGGGGTGCCCGGCGGTCGTCCGGGAGGCGCTGCGGCACTTCTGCTCGCGGCGCGCGATGAGGATCGAGGGCCTCGGCGAGAAGCTCGTCGACCAGCTCGTCTCCGCGGGTCTCCTGAGCGACGTCGCGTCCATCTACGACCTCCGCGCGGCGGACCTCGCGGAGCTCGAACGGTGGGGCGAGAAGTCCGCTGCGAACCTGATCTCCGAGATCGATCGGAGCAGGGAGAGCGACCTCTCGCGGCTTCTGTTCGCGCTCGGCATCCGTCACGTCGGCGAGAAGGCGGCCGCGACTCTCGCCCGGCGCCTCGGCTCGCTCGACGCTCTCGCGGCGGCGGGAGAGGAGGAGCTCCAGTCGGTCGAGGAGGTCGGCCCGAACACGGCGAAGGCGATCGCGGCGTGGTTCTCCCATCCGAAGAACCGCGACCTGGTCGAGAAGCTCCGCCGCCACGGCGTCAACTTCCTTTCCCGCGAGAAGCGGCCCGAGGCCGACGGCGCTCTCGCGGGCCGCACGGTCGTGATCACCGGAGCTTTGCCGGGAACGACGCGCGACGACGCGGCCCGGCGCCTGGAGGCGGCCGGCGCCAAAGTGTCGGGCTCCGTCTCCCGCAAGACCGATTATCTCCTCGCCGGAGACGCCGCGGGCTCCAAGCTCGAGAAGGCGAAGTCCCTCGGCGTCCGCGTCGTCACGTGGGAAGAGATGCTCGGGATTCTGGAAGGAGGGGAGTAGCCGTGGAGTTACCCGCGCGCGTGGTCGTCTTCTGTCCGATCCTCGAGTTGAAGAACAAGCCCGCCCGGCTCCTGGGGGTCTCCCCGCACGGGTACTACGAAGTCCGGATCGACATCGGCGCGAGCAATCACACGGCGCTGTTGCCGATCGCCGGAACGGGCCTCGTGTTTCAGGAGCCCAACGTGGTGGGGGAGCCGGGACCGGAGATCGAGCGATAGGGCTTTCGGAGGATTCCTACCCCAGCGCTTTGCGGGCGGCGGCGTCGAGCTCGTCGGCGATCGTCCTGACCGCTTTCTCGTCTTCTCCCTCCACGAGGATCCGGACGAGCGGCTCGGTTCCCGAGTAGCGCACGAATACGCGGCCGCGGCCGTCGAGCGCCGCTTTCGCGCGATCGATTGCGCGGGAGAGATCGGATGGTCCCTCGAGCGGCTCGCGGCGCGCGACGCGCACGTTGCGAAGCTCCTGTGGGCTCTTCTCGAGCGTGGCGAGGCGGGAAAGGGATGGAGGTTCCGCGCCGGTCGCCGCGAGGACGCCGCCGACGACGAGCGCCGTCTGGATGCCGTCGCCGGCGGGGGAAAGCGGGGCGAACAGGATGTGTCCGGAGGTCTCGCCGCCGAGCGCCGCGCCGGTCTCCTCCATCATCCGCGCGACGTTGCGGTCACCCACGGCCGCGCGGCGAAACGCGATGCCTTCGCGAGCGAGCGCCGCCTCGAGACCGAAGTTGGACATCACGGTTCCGACGACTCCTCCGACCGGAAGCCGGCCCTCCTCTTTCCAGCAACGGGCGACGATCCAGAGCACGTCGTCGCCGTCGAGCAGGCGCCCCCTCTCGTCGGCGAAGATGGCGCGGTCCGCGTCGCCGTCGAACGCGACTCCCATCGCGGCGCCGGTGGCCGACGTCTCCCGGGCCATTCGCTGCGGGTGGAGCGCTCCGCAGCCGGCGTTGATGTTGCGGCCGTCGGGCCGGTCGCAGATCGCGGTGACTCGGGCGCCCGCGCGAGCGAGCGCTTCGGGACCCAGCTTCCATGCCGCCCCGTTGCCGGCGTCGAGGAGCACGGCGAGGCCGCGCAAATCACTCGGAAGCCGCGAGCGCAGGCGCGAAAGGTAGAGCTCCGCAAGGCCGGGATCGACGGCGGGGGGCGTGGCAGGCTTCTCGCCCCTCTCCTCTCGGGAGAGGGGGCGGGGGTGAGGGGAGCGATTGCGCAACAGTT
>DASUAD010000476.1:0-6408 GCA_035763965.1 Thermoanaerobaculia bacterium
CCCCGGGGTTCATCGACTTGCACACCCACGCCCGCCGCGGAATCTTCGAGAATCCGGGTGCGGACAACTACGTGCGCCAGGGGGTCACGACGATTTTCGAAGGACCCGACGGCGATTCACCGCTTCCGATCAGCGTATTTCTTGCGCGTATCGAAGCGGCCGACACAGCGCCGAACGTCGGTATGTTCATCGGCCACGGTTCCGTCCGCGAGAAGGTCATCGGGCGCGCCGATCGTGCCGCGACGCCGGACGAACTCGACCGCATGCGCGAGATGGTGAAAGAGGGAATGCTCCAGGGCGCGTTCGGTCTCAGCACGGGTCTCTTCTACGCGCCTGGCGTGTTCAGCAAGACGGAAGAGGTGATCGAGCTCGCGAAGGTCGCGGGCTCCCTGGGCGGCATTCACATCTCTCACATACGCAACGAGGCCGCGGGCGTGGGCGATAGCGTCCGAGAGACGGTCCGCATCGGTGAGGAGGGGCGCCTGCCGACGCAGGTCACTCACCACAAGGTGATGGGAAAGACGAATGCCGGCAGGAGCAGCCAGACGCTGCGTCTGGTCGCCGAGGCGAGGGCACGGGGAGTCGACGTGACCTCGGATCAGTACCCTTACACGGCGTCCAGTACGAGCCTCTCTTCCGGCCTGCTTCCTTCGTGGGCCAACGAAGGGGGACGCCGCGCGATGCTGGAACGGCTGAGCGACCCGGCGCAGCGCGAGCGGATCCGGGGCTACGTCCGCGAGGCGATCCGGCTGGAGCGCGGCGGAGGCGATCCGAAGAACATCCAGATCGCCTGGGCCGAAAACGAGCCTTCCATCCAGGGAAAGAACCTGACGGAAATCATGCGGGAGCGCGGAGTCGATCCGACCGTCGCGAACGCCTCCGAAATCGTTCTGCAGCTACTGGAGAAAGGCCCGGTTCGCGGGATCTTCCACGCCATCAGCGAGCCCGATCTCGAAGCGATTCTCATCGACCCCACGACCATGATCGCTTCCGATGGAGAGGTCACCGTCTTCGGCAGGGCATCCCCCCATCCGCGCAGCTACGGTACGTTCCCGCGTGTCCTCGCCGTCTACGTTCGCGAGAAGAAGCTGCTGACGCTCGAGGACGCGGTCCGGAAGATGACGTCCTTCCCTGCGCAACGCGTGGGGCTCGTCGATCGCGGCATTCTGCGGCCCGGCATGAAGGCCGACATCGTCGTCTTCGACCCCTCGCGCATTCGCGACCGCGCGACCTACTCGAATCCGCATCAGTACGCCGAGGGAATCAGCGCCGTTCTGGTCAACGGAGTCCCCGTTTTCGAGAACGGAGCCATGACCGGCTCGCGGCCGGGAGTCGTCCTCTACGGCCCTGCTACGAGGCCCTGAACAGCCGGTTGAAAGGAGCTGGTCGCTCGGCCACCTGGGCAATCTTGATGTTGCCGCTCTCGGCCAGCTTGACGATCCGATTCCCGATCGCCGTCTGCTGTCGCACCAGACTCTCCCGGTACCGCGTCAGCTCCCGCAGCGCCCGAATCGACGGCTTAGGAATGAAACTCTTCTTCGGCACCAAGGCGAGACGATCTTCTCTACCGCGCTGCCTCCCCATTCTCGCCCCGAGTTTTCATCCTCCCAGGGCGAGCCGAAGGCTCATGACCTGATCCCTCCGTCGGTCCCGCTCCCGTTGCCGCGGTCAGGGCCGGTGCGCGGGTTGCATCGGAACTCCTTCGTGCTCCCCTTCCGTCGCGCCGACCCCGAGCCGCCGGCCTTCTCCGCCGCTCTCGCACCTCCGAGCACCGGCCGGTTCGCGATCGCCAGCGACTTTCAACGCACTTCGCGCATGGAGGTCTGGCGCGAATCCAACGAGGAGGAGCGGGCGATCATCCTCGCGGCGATCGCCCGCGAAGGGCCCGAGCTCCTGCTGATGCTCGGGGATCTCGTTTTCTGCGGATCCTCGGCTTCGGACTGGAAGGAGTTCGACGCCCTGGCGGCTCCGATCCGGGAGAAGGGGATCCCGGTCCTGGCCGTTCCCGGGAACCACGAGTACTGGGTCGCGCCGCGGGCGGGGTTGCGCAACTTTCACGCGCGGTTCCCGCTCCTCGAGCAGCGGCGCTGGCAGGCTCGGTCCTGGGGGCCGCTGCGCCTGGTCCTGCTCGACTCGAACCGGCAGTTCCTGTCGTCCGCGCTCTGGGCCGAGCAGGCGCGGTGGTACGCGGAAGAGATCGCGCGCGCCGACAGTGACCCGGAGACGCGTGGCACGGTCGTGCTCGTGCACCACCCGCCGTACACGAACAGCTCCGTCACGTCCGACGAGGTCCACGTCCAACGGTTCTTCGTCCCCCCGTTCCAGGCCGCGCGAAAGACCCTCGCGATGCTGTCGGGGCACGTGCACAGCTACGAGCGTTACGAGCGCAGCGGGAAGACCTTCCTCGTCACGGGGGGCGGAGGAGGGCCCCGCATCCGCCTGGAGACGGGCTCGCGGCAGCGACACCGCGACGACATCTTCGCGGGGCCGCCTTTGAGGTTCTTTCACTACCTGCTGGCCACCCTGACCCCCGGCGGCGTCGAGGTCGAGATGCGCGGACTCGCCAAGGGCGAAAAGGACTTCGAGACGATGGACCGATTTCTGCTTTCCTGGCAGTAGCGATCAGCGCGGCGTCGGCGTGGGCCGCGGCGGTCCGAGCAGCTGCTGCAGAATGCCGAGGGGATCCGTCTTCTTTCCGGCGCCGCCCTCGAGCGCGTCGCCGACCACCTTTCCGAGGCCGCCCGGGACCCTCTCGCCGACCTGGCGGGCGAGAACGCGCTTGCCGAGGTCGAGGACGATCGTTTGGTCGATCGACACTTTCGGAGCGGCGACCTGGCCGGATACACGAAAGGGCAGCGCGAGACGTCCCTCTCCGTCCGCGAGATATCGCCCGGCGCTTCCGAAGCTCTTGACGAGCGCGGGACCGAGAACGATCCGGCCCTGATACGAGAGCGAGCGGTCGAAGCCCAGAAAGCCGTCCGCCGTGACCGAGACCTGCCGGCCCGAGAGCGAGAGGCCGGGTGTCGCGACGCGCCCGCTCTCGAGGCGCAGGTTCGTCGCGAGCGTGGTGAATCGAGTCGACTCGAGGTCCGCGGGGACTCGGAAGCCGGGCACGTTGCCGAGCGCGGTGAGCGAGCGTGTCACCGCCGGCATGAGCTCGACCGTCTTCAGGTCCGTATTCGCCAGCGAAAGCCGTCCCTCGCCGCGCGCGCTCCTCGTCAGCGCCTGCCAGCCGAGGCCCCGGCTCGTCAAGGACACGTTCGCCGTCAGGACGCCGGCGATCACGTTGCGGACCGACGTGAGCGCCTCGACGAACGGCTGCGCGTTGACGCTCTTGACGTTCAGCCGGACGCGCGACTCGGAGGCCGGATGCGCGAGGTCCGTTTCGAGCCGTCCTTCGAGCGTGCCGCGGAAGACGCGGGCCCGGGGCGTCAGCGTGAGAGAACCTTTCTTCAACGACCAGTCGGCGATGAGATCGTCGAACGGGAGGTTCTGAATCCGGCCTGAGGGGGACGTGACCTTCCCGGCAAGCGGTCCGTCCCCGCGAGAGCCGAGGGTCGCCCGGGCAGACGGCGCCGAAAAGAACGGTTTGCCGCCGAGGTTCACGCCGAAGGGCGCGGCGTCCACTGAAGCTCGGACGGTCCGGTCGCCAGAAGGACCCTCGATCCCCGCCTCGACCCGCGCCCGACCCGAGAGCTTGACGTCCGGCGGCAGCGCTCCGGAGAGGCCCGGCAGCCCCGTCACGTCGTCGATCGGGACGTCCCCCGGCGTCGCGAGGCGCAGGTTCACGCTCGGGGCAGAACGGAGACCGTCGATCCCCCCTTCCACCGTCAGCGGCAGCTTCGCGACGACGAGCGGTGAGCTCGCGACCGCGAGAGTCCCGTTGCGCCAGTCGAGCGTCATCGCGATCTTCCCTTCGATCGGCGGGATCGGCGAGGCAGATCCGGGCGGCACGAGCGTGAAGTGGAACGCCGCTTTCAACGCGCCGAGCAAAGCGCCCTCCAGCGTGCCGTCCGTCGAAAGGACACCCGGGTCCGTCCCGTTCGGCTTTCCCAGGTACGGCCGCAGGCGCGCGAGCGCGAGTCCCTTTGCGGAGAACGTCGCATTCATCGGCGCGTCGCCGAGTCCCTTGCCGGGAACGGGCGGCCCGAGCGTCCCCTCGAACGTGAGGTTGCGACCGGAGTCCGCGAGGAAGCGCGCGGCGAGATCGAACTGCGCCGCGGAGGCGGGCCCGACGTCGGCGATCGTCGCCATCAGGTCCTCGAGGGACACCGTCACCGTCCGTCCGGGCACGACCTTCCGATCGACGAACGACAGGCGGCCGCGGGAGACCTCGAGCCGCGAGAGTTTGAGCAATGAAGTTGCCGCCGTCGGCGGCTCCGGGCCGCCTTCCGGCGCTTTCGCGAGCAGATCGGCGATGTTCATCTCGCCCTTCGGGTCACGCTCGACGGCGATCGTCATCCCGTCGAGGACGACTGTCCGGACTTCGACACGCCGCGAGAGAAGAGGCCAGAAGGCGACCTTCACCGAGACCCTGTCGGCCGAGAGAAGAGTCGGGCTCTCCCAGCCGGGGCCGTTCTGCACCACGAGCCTCTCCGTCCCCGCGCCGAGGCCGGAGAGGATCTGGAGGCGGATCGCACCCGCCTCGACCTTCCGGTGAAGCGCCGTCTCGGCCGCGCCGAGGATGCGGGCCCGCGTCGAGTCGAGGGACACGATGTAAGGAAGGAGGAGAACGAGCGCGATCAGAAAGCCGACGACGAGCGCGGCGATGGTCGCGAGGCGACGGACCGTGCGGGACATGGAGATTCCTCGGCTCCTACGCTACACCGTGAGAACTCCGGCTCGGGCTCGCCTCCCGCGGACTCGCCGCGCGCACTTCCGGAAACTTCGCGAAAGGTTGCTCAGGCGCTCGCTGAAATGATCTCTTTCGACGTGATCTCGTACCGGAAGTTGTCCGGATCGAGGCTGTCGAGCCGCCCATCGGCCGTTTCCGCCTGGGGATACATGAGGAACCCGACCGCGTCGCCGCTCGATCCGGGCAGGGCGACGTCGTGCGCGAAGTTGTAGGCCATCCAGTTCATCTCCCACGATCCGAAGAGCCGCGCCCGGGCTTTCCTCACCATGTCGTCGTCCAGCGGACGATTCCCGGGCGGCTCTTCGAGCACGACCTTCCGCACGTCCGCCGGATCGACGGGAACCCAGCCGTAGCCGTCGAGATGGACCTCGGCGCGGCAGTGCTGTGATTTGGTCACGTTCTCCGAAGAGGCGCCGAGGCTCTTGTATCCGAGCTCCGATTTCGCGACCCGGATGCCGTACACGTCTCGCGCCGGGAGGCCCGAGGCGCGCGCGAGGCCGACGTAGAGCGCGTTCAAGTCGGCGCACTTGCCGCCCAGATCCCCGGACTCCAGCAGGAAACGGATGTCACCGACGCCGCAGCCGCGCGTTTTCGGGTTGCGATGGGTGTTGTCGACGATCCACTCGTAGATCGCGGTCGCTTTCGCGACGTCGGATTTTGCGCCTTTCGTGATCTCGGTCGCCCTGGCTTTCACGATGCCGTCGGTCGGCAGGAGCTTCGTCGGCCGCAGAAAGTGCTCCAGCTCCGCGCGTCCCGCCTTCGGCGCTTTTCCGGGCACCGAGAGGTCGACCGCGTGATCCCGGGTCTCGACCCGGCTCGTGAGCGTGAGAACCGGTTTGACGCCGGCTGGAAACCTCGCGGTGACGACGCCGAGAGCGTCGGACCCGCTTTCGACGATCTCGGCGGTGCCCCCCTCGGTGGTGAACTTGTTGGAGAGCGTCTTCTGGTAAGGCGTCTCCCGGATGAGTGCCGCGGGCAGCCACACGAGCGTCGCCCCGGAAGGTTTCAGGACTTCGACGCGCGTCGTCACCTCGAAGGTGCGCCAGCCACCGGGGGCCGCGCCGCGTGCAAAAAGGCGCGCAGTCCTCGGGACAGCGAGGCTGGCAGATGCGACGGCCGCCGACCGAAGAAAATCACGACGGTTCACGGCCCACCCCTTTGACCGCAGCCCTGCGATTCGAGTTTTCGGCCAACCGGGAACATACATCCGACGCCTTCTCGTTCGCAACGGACCCGCTGTCGTTTCGATCCATGGCAAACGGATCGGTGATCGCTCGCGGAGATGACGCCTCCGGAAATCGTCCGTCAGCCGGGCCGGCTCACGAGGTCCGTCGGGTGGTTCCGGGGTCACGGGGCTCGAGTTTCCCCGCCGCCCCGGGCCGGACCGGACCGGCCGGAATCCTCATCCCGCTCCGGCAGTATTCGCAAGTCACCGTGCCGTCGGGCTCAGCCATGGTCTGGTTGGCGCGGCCACACTTCCGGCAGGTCCATTTCCGCACGACGTACCGCATGACGCACCACCTTCTCGCCGAAGACCGGGGACGGGCGCGTGC
>DASUAD010000477.1:0-7588 GCA_035763965.1 Thermoanaerobaculia bacterium
GTCTACTGCGCGGGAACGGCGGCCGGCGCCGGCGGCGCTGCCGTGATGCCCTCGACCGGCACGGTTTCGAGCACGATTCCGATCCGGACGCCCTTCGGATCCGCGTTGCGAACGATGTCCATCGTCCGCGCGACGTCGCCATAGTTGACGGAATCGTCGGCCGAGAAGAAGACGGTCTTGTCGCGGCGATTCTTCAGGATTTCCCCGAGCCGCAGGGCGAGCGACTGCGCGTCGACCTGCTCCTTGTTCAGATAGATCCGCCCCTGCGGCGTGACCGACACGATCAGCTGGTCCACCGACGGCGGCGGGCTCTCGACCGTCGCTTTCGGCGGCACCTTCACGTCATAGCCCATCTGGAGGAGCGGCGTGATCACCATGAAGATGATGAGGAGGACGAGCACGATGTCGACGAGCGGAGTGATGTTGATGTCGCTCTTGTACCCGCCGCTCGCCGCTCCGCCGACCGCCGCCATGGACATGGAATGGGCTCCTACCCGTTGACTGCCGGTCTAACCGGCCGTTCCCTTCTGCTTCTTGTCCACGATCAGGCCGACGTCCTGGAAGCCGGCCTCCTTCGTAATCCGCATGACCTCTTTGACGTCGCCGTACTTCAACCTCTGGTCCGCCTTGATGACCAGCTCCGAGGCGGGGTCGCGCTGGTACATCTCGTCGAGCTCCTTCTGGAATTCCGCCTTCGGGAGCCACTTGGTCTCGATGTAGTACTTGGGCGGATCGGCCCAGGAGACCGTGATGAGCTTCTGCTTCGAGCTCTCCGGCTTCTTGTCCGGGTTTTCCGTGACCGGGAGCTGCACGCTGATGCCCTTCTGGAGGAGCGGCGTGACGACCATGAAGATGATGAGCAGAACGAGACACACGTCGACCAGGGGCGTGACGTTGATGTCGCTCTGAAGGCTGTGCTGTCCCCCGCTCGAACCACCCATCCCCATGGCAGGACCTCCTGGAAACCTACGACGCCCGAGCGGAGAGATTCACTCCCGCGCCGCGGCGTTTGATGAAGTAGTCGATGAGCTCCGAGGCCGAGTTCGACATCTCGACCTGGAAACGCTCGATCTTGTTCGTGAAGATGTTGAAGAGCCACACTGCCGGAATCGCGACGAAGAGTCCGAGCGCGGTCGTGATCAAGGCTTCCGCGATCCCCGTCGACACGGCCGCGATACCGCCCGAGCCGGTCAACGCCATCCCGCGGAACGCGTTGATGATCCCGATCACCGTCCCGAAGAGCCCGATGAAAGGGGACGTGGTGCCGATCGTGGCGAGCCCCGAAAGGCCTTTCCGCATGTCGGCGGTCGTCATGAGCGCCTCGCGCTCGATCGCCCGCTCGGCCGCTTCGATCGGGTCGTGTCCGACGACGTCGGCGGTTCCGCTCGCCAGGTCGTGCTGGAACTCGTAGAGGCCGGCCGCGACGACGCGCGCCAGGTGGCTGTTCTTGAACTTCTTCGAAGCTTCGATGGCCTCCTGGAGCTTGTCCTGTTTCAGATAGGAGGTGACGAGCTTGGCGAACGCGAGTGACTGCTTCTTCGCCTTGCTGAAGTAAATCCACCGTTCGATGGCGACCGTGAGCGAGTAGATCGACATCAGGACGAGGAGCACGGCAACGCCTTTTGCGAGGGGCGTCATCGTGTTCCAGAGGTCGACAGGATCGAAACTCATGAATTGCTCCTTCTCAACTTCGTTGTCCGGTCAGCTCCGCCCCAATCCTAGTGCAGGTTGAAAGTCACGGTCACCGTCAGGTACACGCGTACCGCGCGCCCGTTCAGCGTCGCGGGCCGATACTTCCACTGTTGGACCGCCCTCGTCGCGGCGGCATCCAGGAGCGGGTTGACGGACTTCAAGACCTTGACGTCCTCGACGTTTCCGTTGGCGGTGATGATCGCCTCGAGGATCACCACGCCCTCCATCCGGGCCTTTCGCGCGGCCTCGGGATAGCTCGGCTCGACGCGGTTGATCAACTGCGGCGCCTTGACGTCTCCGCCGACCCGCAACGGCTCTTCGCCGGTTCCCGGTCCGGTGCCTCCCACGACACCGCCGATCACGCCCCCCATCACTCCGCCGGGCACTCCGCCTTCGACGCCGCCTTCGACTCCCTCGGTCGGCCCCTCGGGTTCCGGTTCCGCGAGCGGCACGGGGACCGTCTCGGGGATCACTGTCGGAGCGGTCATCTCGACCGGCCTGACCGGGATCGGCTTCGGCGTCTCGGGTTTCGGCGCTGCCGGCTTCGGGGCGGCGGCGGGCGGGGGCGGTGGCGGCGGAGGAGCCGCAGCGTAGAAAGTCACCGGGATCGGCGGCTCCGGCACGTCTTCCACGAACCAGATCGAAGCGCCGACCGCGGCGGCGATCACGAGGACGTGCAACGCAAGCGATACCGGCAGCGACAGGGCCTTGCGCCCCCTGCCTTTCTGTTTGGCCGACTCGATCAAGACGTCTTCGAACATTTGCAGTTTCTCCCCGCCCGAAAAGACCCCGCTTCTAGCGGGACGGTTCCGGCGTGGGCGTGGTCGCCAGGGCTCTCTTTCGCAATTCCAATGCCTGTTGGAGGTACTTGTTCGCCGTATCGGTGTATTCCTGCTTCCTGGCCGGGTCCGACTCCAGCTTTGCCTTTTCGCGGTACAGCAGGTTCACGTAGGACAGGGCCTCGAAATAATCGGGCTTGATCTGGAGGGCCTTGTTCAGGGCGTCGAGCCCTTCGTCGACGATCCGGGCCCGCTCATCGGGAGGAATGTCGGGGAAATTGTACGAGCGGTCCCAGGCCTGGACGCCGATGAAGTAATAGACCTCTGCCTTCGCTTCGGGAGACGTCTCGGCGTCCAGACGCCTCCGGAGCCATTTCAGCGCGTTGTCGACGTCCCCCTTCTTGAAGTACATCTGGGCGAGCGACTGCATGGCCTTAGTGTCGTTGGGATTGTCCTGGACCATCTGCTGGTAGAAGGCGATCGCGTCGTCGTACCTTTCGGCGGCCAGGTACATCGAGACGAGGAACTCCCGCGCCTTGCGGTCGGTCGGGATCGCCTCCGTGTAGGTCTTCAGGTGCTCGATCGACTTTGCGGCGTACTCCAGGTCCTTCACATGCTTCGAGCCAGGCTGGTACATCCCCATGTACGCGAGCCCGATGTTCTTGTGCAGCTTCGGCTCGTTCGGATCGAGCCGCAACGCTTCCTGGTACGCCGCGAGCGCCGTCTGGTACTGCCCGGCCTTGAAGAACTCGTTGCCCTTCTTGGTTTCCTGCCGCGCTTTCAGCTTGTTGCACCCGGTGGCGAGCGACGCGCAGGCGAGCACAGCGATAGCGATGGCCCGCTTTCGCGAAAACGAACGCTCCCGGTGCAAGGACATGCTGAACCCCGCTCCTCTTGCATTTTGCTCGCCGGGTAAGGGTGCCCGGCCGGAGGCGGAATTCTGTTGAATTCGGGAACGCAAAGCAACACCCGATTTTTTCGAGCGCACGCCCGCAACACCCGAAGCGACCGGAGTTTCCGGCTTTCGGGCCGTTTCATAACGGAAGCGGACGGTCCCGCACGGGGCGGCGGGGGCAACATCGGCAGAACCGCCGGGGAATAATCACGGGGTGGGAGAGCTTGCCCGTCGGAGGAGGAACCTCTTGAAAATCGCTGCTCTATTGCCGGTGCTGGCTGCGACCGTCCTCTTCGCGCAGAGCGCACCGCCCGCCGCTCCCCGGTCGGGAAGCGTCCCCGCCGGTAGTCAGGAGACCCGCCCGGCGCCCGCGTCGCAGAATCCGCCGGCTGCGCAGAAGACCGAGCCCTCGCGCCCGCTCCCGCCGATCTCCGAGAGGGTCGAGGTGTCGGTGACGAACGTCGACGTCGTGGTCACGGACTCGAAGGGGAACCGGGTCTCGGGGCTCACCCGCGACGATTTCGAGGTCTTTCAGGACGGTGTGCCGCAGGCGATCACCAACTTCTACGCGGTTTCCGGCGGAAAGCTCCTGCTCGAGGACGGGAAAACGATACCCCTGGACTCTCCGGCCGCCGCGGAGGAAATCCCGCGGGAACTGAAGACCCGATACGTCATCTACATCGACAACCTGAACATCCAGCCGCAGAACCGCAACCGGATGTTCAAGCGCCTGAAGGAATTCGTTTCGGCAAACGTCGGGCCCAACGCGGAAGCGATGGTGGTGACCTACAACCGGTCGTTGAAGGTCAAGCGCCGCTTCACCTCCGAGAAAGGGGACGTCCTCGCCGCGATCGAGCAGACGGAGATGGAGACGGGCGGTGGGACGACGCTCGCGGGAGAGCGCCGCGACGCGATCTCGCGGATCAACGACGCCCAGAGCGAGGATCAGGCGATTCGGATCGCGCGCTCGTACTCGCAGTCGCTGCGCAACGATCTCGAGTTTGCCGTCGACGGATTCAAGACCTCGCTGAACGGGCTGGCGGGGGTCGAGGGACGGAAGATCTTCATCTACGTGTCGGAGGGGCTGCCTTCGTCGGCGGGAGCCGAGCTCTTCGACACGATTCAGAAGAAGTTTCCGGGCGGCCGCGGCACACTCGAGACGCTCGATTTCGACATGAACTCCCGCTACGCCTCCATCGTCCAGGCAGCCAACGCGAACGGCGTCACGATCTGGGCCCTCGATGCCTCGGGGCTGGCGGCCGACGAGCTCGTCTCCGCCGAAAACCGGTACATGGAGTCCCGCCCGTCCTCGTTCCTGATGCGCCAGAACACGCAGGCGCCGCTCCTCATGCTGGCGGAGCAGACCGGCGGTATGGCGGCGGTCAACACGAACGACTGGAAGGACAGCTTAGACGAGCTCTCGAAGGACTTCTCGAACTTCTACTCGATCGGCTACAGGACGACCCGCGCCGCCTCCGACCGCCCCCACTCGATCGAGGTGAAGGTGAAGCGCAAGGGCCTGCGCGTGCGGTCACGCAAGGGTCTGCTGGAGAAGTCGACCGAGACGCGCACGGCCGAGGCGGTGGTCGCGAGCCTGTTCTATCCGCGCGACGAGAATCCACTCGGCGTCTCCGTCACACTCGGCGAGCCCCGGCCGTACGACAACGAGAACTACCTGCTCCCCGTCCGGATTGCCGTGCCGGTCGGGAAGCTCGGTCTCGTTCCTTCGGGCGACCGCTACGAAGGTCAGTTCTTCGTCTACTTCGTCGTTCTCGACGCCCTCGGCAAGCAGTCGGATCTTCAGATCCAGCGGCAGGCCGTGACCGTTCCCTCAAAGGACTTCACGATCGCGCAGCAAAAAGACTTCTACTACGACGTTCAGTTGCTGGTGGTTCCCGGCGGCCAGAAGCTCGCGGTCGCGTTGCGGGATGGGGTATCGAACCTCACGTCGTACCTCACGAAGAACGTCTTCGTCTCGGTGCTGCCCAAGGAGTCGAAGAAGGCCGGGTAATTCGGGCCGAATCTGCGCCGCGACATAATCCCGGCGTGGCGGAAAAGCCGGGAACGCTGATGCTCTTCGCGCGCGCTCCCGTCGCGGGCGGGGTCAAGACGCGACTCGCCGGAGTCCTCGGCTTCGACGGAGCCACGCGGCTCTACCGCGCATTCCTCGAGGACGCCGCCCGCATCTACGCGAACGGCCCGTGGGAGCCGGTGCTGTACGCGGAACCCGATCCGGAGGAGCCGTCGCTCGCAGCGATCTTCGGCGCGCCGTGGCGACGGGAGGCGCAGGTGGAAGGGGACCTCGGCCGTCGTCTTTCGCAGGCGTTTCGTGCCGAGAGATCCCGCGGCGCGCCCGCCGTCCTCGCCGTCGGCTCCGATCACCCCGCGCTGGAGCGAGCGTCGCTCGTCGCGCTCTTCGAGGCCGTTCGTCGGGATCGGGACGCGGCGGTCATCCCGGCGCGGGACGGCGGATACTGCGCGATCGCCCTCTCGGCCGGGGTCGATCCCTCGGCGGCGTTCGATGGAATACCGTGGTCGTCGGCCGATACGCTCGCGGCGACGCTCGAACGGATGGGCCGGCGGGGGGTCGGGGTCGCGGTGCTGGATCCGGGATACGACGTCGATCGTCCCGAAGATCTCGAGCGTCTCCGGCTCGATCTGGCCCGGCGCGATCCGAAGGAGGACGACTATCCGCGTTCGACCGCCGTGGCCTTGGCCGAGTTTGCTCCGGAGACACCGGCGTGATTCCGATTCTCGACTCGCGGCAGATGCGCGAAGCGGACGCGGCCGCGATCCGATCGGGCATTCCTTCGCTCACGCTGATGGAAAACGCGGCCGCCGGGGTCGCCCGGGTCGTGCGCGAGCGGTTGGCGGGAGCACGAAGCCTCGTCGTGATCTGCGGGCCCGGGAACAACGGCGGCGACGGCCTCGCGGCCGCGCGGCTCCTCCGCAATCAGTTCGCGGTCCGGGTCTTCACGCTGAGCGCCGCCGACGCGTATCGGGGGGACGCGGCGGTCAACGCCGCCCGCGCGCGGGACGCCGGGCTCCGCCTCGAGGGCCTGTCGGTCGAAGGAGGCATCGGAGAGCTCGGCCGCGCGCTCTCGCAGGGCGACGGAGCCGTCGACGCGCTCTTCGGCACCGGGCTCGACCGTCCGCTCGAAGGAAACGCTCTCGCCGTGGTCGAGACGATCAACCGCGCCGGCCTGCCCGTCATCGCCGCGGACGTTCCGTCCGGGCTTTCGTCGGATACCGGCGCCCTGATCGGCGAGTCCGTTCGCGCCGGCTTCACGGTCGCGTTCGCGGCGCCCAAGATCTGTCATGCCTTTCCGCCCGCCCGCCACCGTTGCGGGAAGCTCTCGGTCCACGACATCGGGATCCCGCGGTCGTTTCTCGAGCCGCCGGGCCATCCGCTCCATCTCGCGTCGGAAGACGGCATTCGGCGCCTTCTCCCTCCTCGCGATCCCGCCGCGCACAAGGGCGATTTCGGTCGCGTCGCGATCGTGGCCGGTTCGCGGGGCAAGACGGGCGCAGCGGTGCTCGCGGCGCGCGGCGCGCTGCGCGGCGGCGCCGGGCTCGTGACCGTCCTCTGCCCCGCCTCGCTCGAGCCCGTCATCGTGTCTTCCCTGCCCGAGGCGATGACGGGGGGAATGCCGGAGCGCGATGGAGCGCTCGATGCGGCCGCCGGGAGAGAGCTGGTGCGACGTCTGACAGATTTCGACGCCGCGGTCCTGGGCCCGGGCCTCGGGACTGACGCCGGAACCGTCGCTGCGGTCGAGGAGGTCGTCGGGCAAAGCCGGATTCCGATCGTGCTCGACGCCGACGGGCTGAATGCTTTTGCCGGGCGGCCGCGATCGATCGCGGATCGTGCCGGTGTGACGGTTCTGACACCGCATCCCGGCGAGGCGGGCCGGCTCTTCGGCCGCTCCGCGAAAGGCGTTCAGGCGGATCGGCTCGCCGCCGCCCGCGAGCTGGCCCGGATCGCCCGCTGCTGTGTCCTCCTCAAAGGGGAGGCGTCACTCATCGCCACGCCCGACGAGCGCGTCGTCGTCAACTCGACGGGGACTCCTCTGCTCGCGACTGCGGGTTCGGGCGACGTCCTCTCGGGTCTGATTGCCGCTCTCCTCGGCGCGGGTCTGCCTGCCGCTGCGGCGGCCGCCGCCGGAGCCTGGCTTCACGGCGCTGCGGGAGACCGTCTCGCGAATGCGCTCGGAGATGCGGGCCT
>DASUAD010000478.1:0-3215 GCA_035763965.1 Thermoanaerobaculia bacterium
CTTTCGTCGCTTTCGGGATCTTCCGCTCATCGATCCCATCTCCCCGTCGCAACGTTAGGCGTACGGGAACCCCGCTCTTACGGCCCGAGACGTGTCTCGGCGGCAAGCTTCACCGTACGGACCTCCGATAAGACTGGTGGACGTCCAAATGCCGCATCGTCGCTGCGCAGCCGGGACGTATACCCATCATGATCGGACCTCGTACTTCGCGAGAAGCGCCTCGAACTTCGGGTTCTTTCGCAGCACATCCCAGCGCGGGTCGAGGCGGAGGACGTGCGGCGTCATATCACTGCTTTTCGATAGGAGGAGGACGCCGAGCTGCTCGATCGCCTCGTCCTGCCGTCCAATCAGCGCATCGACGAAGGCGAGGTCCTCGATCCGCCGGAGACCGATCCACGCGTCCTTCGACGTCGGCATCAACTCGATACCTCTTCGCGCGGACCGGCGCGCCTCATCGCTCCGACCAAGCAGCGCGAGGGCGATTCCGAGCGCGCTGTGCAGGCGTGCGTCAAGGGGCGTCTTCCCGATTTCGCCCTCGAGGAAGATTCTCGCCTTTTCCGCCGTTCGTCGGCACTCGTCGGTGCGTCCCGTCAGTCCGTAGATCTGGCTCCGGAGAAGGTCGACCGGAAGGAAGTAGAGCTGTGAGGAGTACGCCTTTCGCGGATCGGCGTCGAGCCGCCGGAGGGCGCCGGCGAAGTCGCGGTCCGCCACCAAGAGCCGGTAAGCGACTTCACCGAGCAAACTCATATCGTCCCGCAGACCGGGCATCTGCTCCGCCTCAGCGAGGAGCGCCTTCGCCCTGACGAGATCTCCGCGCCACTGCACCTGCAGCCAGATCCGGTATGCACGCGACACGACCTCGTTGGGTGACAAGGAGATCGCCGTCGCAAATACATCGTCCGCTTCCTGATACCGGCGGGAATGCATGAGCGATATTGCGAAATCTGCGAGGAGCGTCGCGTCCCTCGGATCAAGCTTGCTGGCCTCCGCGAGCAGCACGGCCGACTCCTCGACCCGGCCGAGGCGCCGGACGACGTAGGCAAGCCCCGCTGTAGCCAGTACGTCACTTGGCCGGATCCGGCGTGCCGCTTCGAACTCCTCGATGGCGCGCGTGTAGTCGCGGAATCCCAGGTAATACAGGTAGCCCAGAGCGTCGTGCGTCTCCGGCAGGTCCGGGCCGAGGCGGGCGGCAGCCTCGGCGGAGGCCCGCGCCTTTTCGAGACGGTCCTGCGACCTGTCGTAGAGAAACCAGTACATTTGGACATGCATTCTCGAGAGGCGCGCCAGTGCCGGCACGAAAAGGGGATCCCTGTCCACGGCCGCTTGATACTCTGCGATAGCGTCCTCCGTGTCGTTCCTCCCGAAAGACCGCGTCTCTGTGGCCAACCCCTTCAAGTAATGGTCGTAGGCGACGAGGTCCTTGGTGGGGATCGTTTCGATACCGGACTTTTCCGCGGGAAGAAGGCTGATCCCGATCGCCGCGACAGTCTTCGTCGCGACGTCCGACTGAAGGCTGAAGATGTCATCCAGCGTCCGGTCGTATCGCTCGGACCAGACGTGCGTGTCGTCCACGACCCGGATCAACTGCGGCGTGATCCGGACCCGGCCCGGCCCGCTGCCGCTTCTGTCGAAGCGAATCGTCCCCTCGAGGACCCAGTCCACGTCGAGGTCCGCGCCGACCTGCTTGATGGTCTTCCCTTTGCGAGGATATTCGGTCGCCGTCGTCCGGGAGATCACGCCGAGTTTGCGGACATTGGCCAGCCGGCTCGTGATCTCCTCGGTGATCCCGGCGGCGAAGTACTCGTCTGCAGGAGATCCGATGTTCTCGAACGGGAGGACGACGATGCGTGCGGGCTGCCCGGGCGAAGAGGCCGGCGGCGCAGGCCGCCCGGGCCGTCTGTAACGGCTGAACAAGACCGCGAGGATCGCGACGACCGCCACGGCAGCCGCAGACAATCCGATCCGCAGGGCCATGCCGCCGGCGAGTCCGGAGCCTCTCGGCTTCTCAGCCAGCCGTTGCGGTGCACTTCCGGCCGGCTGCGCGCCCGCCTCCTTGAGCACGAAGGCGACATCGTGCATCGAGTGGAATCGCTGCTCCGGGTCCTTCTCCAGGCAGTGACGTACAGCGTGCGCAAGAGCGGGTGGGATGCTCGTCTCCGATGGTTCGTGCGGTTCCTCCTTCAATATGGCCGCCATCGTCTCCGCAGCCGAGCCGCGCTCAAACGCCTTGCGTCCCGTCAACAGTTCGTAAAGAACCGACCCGAACGAGAAGATGTCGGATCGGTGGTCGAGAACCTGGCCGCGTACCTGCTCGGGCGACATGTAGGCGACAGTCCCCATGACCACCCCGGCCGAGGTCTCGAGGCCGTCGCTGGTCGGACCTTGCGAGACGCCTCCCGCGCTCGATTCCACGAGTTTCGCCAGACCGAAGTCGGCGATCTTCGCCAGCCCCGACTTCGTGATCAGGATGTTCTCGGGCTTCAGGTCGCGGTGAACGATCCCCTTCTCGTGCGCCGCCGCCAGCCCCGAAGCGATCTGCTCGGCCAGGTCGATCGCCTTCCGGACGGTTAACCCGCCGCCGCCGATCAAGGATCGAAGGTCGGTTCCCTCGACGAGCTCCGAGGCGAAGAAATGGATTCCGTTCGCCTCCCCCACATCGAAGACAGTCACGATGTGCGGGTCGGAGAGAGCGGAAGCAGAACGGGCTTCCCCCTCGAAGCGCCGCAGCCGCTCCGGATCCTGCGCGAACTTCTCCGGCAGGACCTTGACGGCAACCTCGCGTCCGAGCCGCGTATCCCGTGCGCGGTAGACCTCGCCCATCCCGCCTGCGCCCAAAGGCGCCAGAATCTCGTAGGGGCCAAGGCGAGTCCCGGCGGAAAGCGTCATTCGATGGCTGCGACGAGAATTCTACGTTGACGAACGTCTGCCAGCGGGTTGTCTCGGTACCCCGCGGAGCCTGTTTCCAGCACCATGAGAGGCGGGGGCAGGATCACGAGCTGGAGCGGGAAACGGGGGCTCGAACCCGCGACGTCCGCTTTGGCGGCAGTGGCATCGTCACCGGTTGTCGTCTGGGTCGTGAATTAACTCGCGGTGACCCGCTAGATCCCCAACTGAGAGCAACGCGCGCCTGTTCGTTTCCGAACAGTTGGGTCCCGGAACCGCTCATCTCATATCCTGAAGTTCATCGTCCGCTCTTTCGCGTCAATCAGTTGCGT
>DASUAD010000479.1:0-17133 GCA_035763965.1 Thermoanaerobaculia bacterium
GAAGGCGGGAGCGAGCGGCTTCACCGGATTCCCCTCGGCGTCTCCGGCGGCAGCGCGATCTCGCGTTCGAGCCCCCCGGCCGCAGCGAAGACGCTTTCCTCGCCGAAGCGGGGACCCAGGATCTGGAGACCCAGGGGCAGACCCCCGCGTGAAAACCCGGAAGGAACGGAGATCGCGGGCAACCCGGCGAGAGATGCCGGAACGGTGAAGATGTCGGACAGGTACATGGTCAGCGGATCTTCGGTCTTCTCCCCGATGCGGAACGCCGGCGTGGGAATCGAAGGACACACGATCACGTCCACTTCCTCGAACGCCTTGCGGAAGTCTTCGGAAAGGACGGCCCGCGCGCGCATCGCGCGCCCGTAGTAGGCCTCGTAATATCCGGCGGCGAGCGCGAACGTCCCCAGCAGGATGCGGCGCTTGACCTCCGGTCCGAAGCCGCGGGTCCGGCTCTCGACGTAGAGCGACGTCATGTCGTGGACGTCTGGAGGACGCGGTCCGTAGCGGACCGAGTCGTAACGCGCGAGGTTCGAGGATGCCTCGGCGCTCGCGATGACGTAGTAGATCGCGATCGCGTAGCCGGCGCGGGGCACCGAGACCGACGTCACCCGCGCACCTGCGGCGCCGAAGGCGCGCCGTGCGTCTTCCACGTTTCGCGCCACGTCGGGGTCGAGACCTTCCGCCTGCGCTTCCGCGAGGAAGCCGACGCGCATTCCCGCGACGCCCCGCGCCGCGGCGGCCTCCGGGTCGCCCGGATCGTCGGGCACGCTCGTCGAGTCGAGCGGATCGGGCCCCGCCAGCACGCGGTAGACCCGCGCCGCGTCGGCGACGTTCGGGGCGAGCGGGCCGATCTGATCGAGCGACGAGGCGAACGCGACGAGTCCGTATCGCGAAACCCGTCCGTACGTCGGCTTGAAGCCGACGACTCCGCAGCAGGCGGCGGGCTGGCGGATCGACCCCCCCGTGTCCGACCCGAGCGCGGCGGGCACCATCCCCGCCGCCACCGCGGCGGCGCTGCCCCCCGAGGACCCGCCCGGGATGCGGTCGAGATCCCAGGGGTTGCGGGTGAGCTGAAACGCGCTGTTCTCCGTCGAGGAGCCCATCGCGAACTCGTCCATGTTCGTGCGGCCGACGAAAACCGCGCCGGCCTTTCGCAGCCGCGAAACCGCGGTCGAGTCTCCCGGCGGCCGGAACCCCTGGAGGATGCGCGACGCACAGGTCGCCTGCCGGCCCGCGACCCACATGTTGTCCTTGATCGCCATCGGAACTCCGGCGAGCGGCAGGTCGTCCCCGGCCGCAACCCGGGAATCGGCTTCATGGGCTTCTCGGAGCGCGTCCTCCGGCGTGACCTCGAGGAACGCCCCGACGCGTCCGTCGAGCGCCCCGATGCGGCGCAACGCGTCCGTCAGCGTCTCCCGGGCCGACCGGCGGCCGGAGCGGACCTCTTCTGCGATGGAGACGACGCCGGGCCGGGGCGAGGTCTGCGGGCTCACTCGCCGCCTCCGACCACCCGCGGGACCTCCCCGAAGCCGTGGGCGAGAGACGGCGCGTTCTCGGCCAGCGCCTCCCCCCCGTGCCCGGCACGCGGAGCGTCCGGCCGCAGCGGGGTCGCCGGAGCGGGTCCGCCGGTGGGAAACACGTCCTCGGGAAGCTCCTTCAGCTGGTCGATGTAGGAGACAATGCGGTCGAGCTGCCGGGCCCAGAGTGAAAGCTCGCTTTCCGGCACCCGGAGGCGTGCGAGGGCCGCGATCCGGCGCACGACTTCCGGAGTGACCGTGGAAGGCCGGGAGGACATCCGAAAGATTGTAAGCCGGAAGACCAGTTTTGCAGATTCCGGGGTGCCGGAAAAGGTCCGAAGGCGGCTCGAGGGACTCGCCGCCGATCCCGACCTCGCGGCTCTCGCTCGGATCGCGGCGCAACGCGGCGCACGGGCGTGGATCGTCGGCGGCGCGGTGCGCGACCTCGTCCTCGGAAGAGAGGTTCCCGAGGTCGACATCGCCGTGGACGGAGACGCGGGCGCCATCGCGGCCGAAATGGAGTCGCGAGGGCGGGGACGCGCCGTCTTCCTGTCCGGGGATCGGAAACCCCGCGTCTTCCGCGTCGCCGGGCGGGGCCGAACGATCGACGTCGCGGAGATCGAAGGCGGCTCGATCGAGTCCGACCTCGCGCGGCGGGACTTCACCGCCAACGCGATGGCGGCAGAGCTTCCGCGCGCCGCGCTGCTCGATCCTTACGCCGGTCTCGAGGACCTTTCCCGCGGCCGGCTCCGGATGGTCTCGGCGAAGAACCTGCTCGACGATCCGCTGCGATCGCTGCGGGCGGCGCGCCTCATGGCGACTCACGGCCTCGTTCCGGATCGCGAGACCTCCCGCGCATCCCGGCTCACGGCGGCCGGGCTTCCGCGCATCGCGGGCGAGCGCGTGCAAGCCGAGCTCGGCAAGCTCCTCGAGACACCGCGCGCGGCCCCCGCGCTGACCTGGGCCGCGGAGGTCGGGATCCTCGGTCCTGCCCTCCGGATGGAAGGCACACGAGCGAAATGGCGCTCGACCGCGCGAGCGGCCGAGGCGTTCGATACGCCCCGGGTGCGAAAGATTCCGCCGGTTCGGCTCCGAAGGCTGCGGCTCGCTTTCCTCGCCGGCAGGGCGGGCGTCGCGGCCCGCGACGCGGCGTCCCGGCTGCGCCGTGCGCGCTGGGGGGCCACGGATGCCGGGGAGGTTGCGCGCCTGCTCGAGCTCGCTTCCGAGGCGTCGCGAGCCGACGGCGGAGACGGTGACTGGCGGTGGCTCCTCGAGGCGGGTGATCGTGCGTCGGACGCGCTCGCGCTTCTCGAGGCGCTCCGGCCGCGTTCGGCGCGCGCCGTCCGGCGCCTCCGCGGACGCCTCGCACGGAAAAGACGGCTCCCCGACGTCCGGGGCGCCGACATTCTCGAGTGGCTGCAGATGACCCCCGGCCCGGAGGTCGGACGCCTCCTCGAGGCCGTCCGAATCGAGTCGCTCGCGGGGCGGGTGCGGACCCGGAACGACGCCCGGCGGTGGCTGGAAGCCCGGTCCCCGGGAGACCGCTAGAGCCGGAACGCGCATCCGCTATAATCTTCGAATCCTGAAACTCGCAGAATTCCTTCGGTTCATGGCCGGGAAGGAGGCCTCGGACCTTCACCTGAAGCCAATGCGGCCGCCGCTCCTGCGGATCAAGGGAAAGCTCGTCCCGCTGAAGTCCGAGGCGCTGCAGCCCAAGGAGCTCGAGGAGATGCTCCTCGAGATCCTCACTCCCGCCCAGCGCCAGAAGCTCGAACAGCACCAGTCCGTCGACATCGGCTACGGCCTGACGGGCGTCGCCCGGTTCCGCGCGAACGTCTACGTCCAGCGGGGCTCGCTCGCCGCCGTCTTCCGGCGGATCCCGTTCAAGCTCCCCTCGATCGAAGAGCTGAACCTCCCCGAGGTCATCGAGACCTTCGTCCACCTCCCGGCCGGCCTCGTGATCGTCACCGGACCCACGGGCTCGGGCAAGTCGACGACCCTCGCCGGGATCCTCAAGGCGGTCATCGAGCAGCGCCAGGTCCACATCGTCACGATCGAGGACCCGATCGAGTATCTCTTCTCCGACGGGAAGGCGGCGGTTTCGCAGCGCGAGCTCGAGACCGACACGCCGACGTTCGCCGAGGCTCTCAAGAACATGTTCCGGCAGGACCCGGACGTCATCATGGTCGGCGAAATGCGCGACTGGCAGACCATGCAGACGACGCTCACCGCCGCCGAGACCGGGCACCTCGTCTTCTCCACCTTGCATACGAACAGCGCCAGCCAGTCGATCGACCGCATCATCGACGCCTGCCCGTCGAACCTGCAGAAGCAGATCCGGTCGCAGGTGGCGCTCGTCCTGCGCGCCATCGTCTCGATGAAGCTCATCGAGAAAGCGGACGGGACCGGTCTCCTGCCGGTGGTCGAGATCCTCGTCAACTCCCCGAAGATCGCCAAGCACATCGAGACCGGGGAGACGAAGGAAATCGGGGAGGAGATGGAGACGTCGGTCGCCTACTACCGCATGCAGACCATGAACCAGTCGCTCATCGCGCTTCTCGTCAACGGCCAGATCGACTACGACCGCGCGATGGAGCTTTCGACCGACCCCGAGGACCTTTCCTTGAAGCTCCGCAAGCTCTTCCCCCAGATCGAGGAGCGCGGGCAAGGAGAAGAAATGGCGTCCGTGAACGATTTTTCCCACATCTCCCGGCTGCTCGAGACCAAGACGCTCTACGAGCAACAGGAACACAACTGGCGGATGCGGTTGACCGAGAAAGACGAGGAGATCGCCCGCCAGAAGGCCGAGAACGACGCGCTGCGCCGCGCCGGCGAGGAGCGCCACAGGACCGTCGGAGAACTCGAGGCCGAGATCACGAAGCTCAAGGCGGAAACCGAGCGGCTGGCGAAGGAAGGTCAGCAGAAGATCGCGCAGCTGAACGAGCGGATCAAGGAGCTGAACCAGCGGATCCTGATCGCCGAAGGGGGCGGCCGGCAGGCGGCCGCTCAGGGCATGTTCAAGAGATGACTCTCAGCGCCGCGGTTCGCTCCGCGACCGGCGGCTGAGAGATTCCAACCGGGAACCCGCACCAGCCAGCGCTGCCCCCACGGTCGCCCCCGAAACGTCGGCGGCCAGATCTGCGGAATCCATCATCCGGCCCGGGATCCACTCCTGGTGCCACTCGTCGAGAGCTCCCCACACGGCCATCACCCCGGTGATCGCCAGCACCCGGGACAGCGAGAAGCCGGATCGCCCCTTCCAGCCGATCGCACGGTACAGGAGGAACGCCTCGACACCGTAGAGGAGGAAATGAGTCACTTTATCGAGCGGGAAGGCCCCGGTTTCGACCGCCGGCGGATTCGGCCAGGACGTCACGAGAAAAAGAAAGCCGCCCCAGAGGGCGGCTGCGAGTCGTGCTCTTCGCACGTTTCCCGTTTCCCGTTTTCCGTTTCCCTGCTTCAGGCGCCCCGCTTCGACGGCCCCGTGCGGCTCGGCCCCTTCTTCGGAGCGGTCTTCGTCGCACGCCCGGCTTCGGAACGCCCGCCCTTGGCTTTCTTCGCCGGCTTCTTCGGGGCCTCTTCCGCCGCGGCTTCCTCGTCCGGTTCCTTCTGCCGTCGGACCGTCTCGACCCGGCCGCCCGACATCC
Source organism: Thermoanaerobaculia bacterium (assembly GCA_035763965.1). Classification (GTDB taxonomy): domain Bacteria; phylum Acidobacteriota; class Thermoanaerobaculia; order UBA5066; family Gp7-AA6; genus Gp7-AA6. Next base: position 5,165 of record DASUAD010000479.1, read on the forward strand.
TCCGCGCGCGATCGGTGAGCGACTCCTTCTTCGGTCCCTTTTCCTTCGGCTTGAACCTGTAGTCCACGAACTCCAGGATGGCCGCTTCGGCGGCGTCCCCGCGGCGAGGGCCGAGCTTCAGGATCCGGGTGTAGCCGCCGGGCCGGTCCACGAAACGCGGCGCGATCGTCTCGAACACCTTCTTGACGGTCCCGTGATCGGGGATCCAGCGGTAGACGCGCCGGCGCGCCGCGACCCCGTCGTTCTTCGCGGTCGTGATGAGACGTTCCGCGAGCGGCCGGAGCTCCTTCGCTTTCGAGACCGTTGTCTGGATCCGTTCGTGCGTCATCAGCGACGCGAGCTGGTTCGAGAACATCGCCAGCCGATGCGCGGTGGTTCGCCGGAGCTTACGGCCGGCCCGATTGTGCTGCATGACGTCACTCGCTCCTGGTTTCTGCGGGCTCGAGCTCCATTCCGAGAGAGAGCCCCATCGGCCGGAGGATGTCCTTGATCTCGTTCAGCGACTTGCGCCCGAAGTTCTTCGTCTCGAGCATGTCGCGCTCGGTCTTCTGAACGAGGTCGCGGATGGAGCGGATGCCCGCGTTCTTCAGGCAGTTCGCGCTCCGGACGGAGAGCTCGAGCTCGTCCACCGACTTGTTGAGGTACTCGGCGAGGTTCTCCGGAAGGTCGCCTTCCCCGACGCCCTCGAGCGCGGTCTCGACCTCGGCGTTGACGAAGATCGTCAGGTGATCGCGCAGGAGCGTCGCCGCCAGACCGACCGCGTCAGCGGGCGAGACGGTCCCGTTCGTCCAGACCTCGAGCACGAGCCGGTCGTAGTCGGTCGCCTGGCCGATGCGTGCCGCCTCCACGTGATAGTTGACGCGGCGGACCGGTGAGTGGACCGAGTCGATCGGGATGTATCCGATTCCCATGTCCTCGTCGAAGTTCTTGTCGGCGGAGACGTAGCCGCGACCCATCGAGACCCGCATCTCCATCTGGAGCTTGCCGTTTTCCGAAAGCGTCGCGATCGGCGCATCCGGCTCGAGGATCTCGATGGTCGAGTCCCCCTGGAGATCCGCCGCCGTGACCTGACCCTTGCGGGCCACGTCGAGCGTCAGCATCTTCTCCTCGGTGGTGTGCATCTTGATCGGGATCTGCTTCAAGTTGAGGATGATGTCGGTCACGTCCTCAACCACGCCCGGCAACGAGGAGAACTCGTGCAGGACGCCCTCGATCTTGACCGCCGTGATGGCCGCCCCTTCGATCGAGGACAGGAGCACGCGCCGCAGCGAGTTTCCGATCGTGGTGCCGAAGCCCCGCTCGAACGGCTGCGCATAAAACTTTCCGTACGTCGCCGAGAGCGTTTCGGCCTCGACCTCGAGGCGCTTCGGCTTCTGAAACCCTTTCCACAATGTCATTTGAGTTCTCCTGGGGGACAGGTTTCAACCTGGCCCCTTGTGCGGTGCCCCGCCTGGCTACTTCGAATAGAGCTCGACGATGAGTTGCTCCTGGATCGGCAGCTTGATTTCTTCCCGGGCCGGCAGCTCCAGCACCGTCCCGCTGAATGCCTCCGGCTGGAGATCCAGCCATCCCGGTACGCCGCGCGCCCGGGCGGTCTCGACCGAGGCCTTGATCTGCTCGTTGATCCGGCTCTTCTCCTTGATCGCGATCACGTTGCCCTTGGACACCCGGAAGGAAGGGATGGTGACCTTCTTCCCGTTGACCGTGACGTGTCCGTGGCGGACGAGCTGCCTCGCCTGCGCACGCGATGCCGCGAAACCGAGCGAGTACACGACGTTGTCGAGCCTCCGCTCGAGCTCCTGGAGCAGGTTCGCGCCGGTGATGCCCTTCCGGCGCTCGGCCCGCTGGAACGTCAACCGGAACGGGCGTTCGAGCAGACCGTAGATGCGCTTGACCTTCTGCTTCTCGCGGAGCTGGATCCCGTAGCCGAGGAGCTTGCTTCGGCGCCGGCCGTGCTGGCCGGGCGGATAGTTGCGGCGCTCGATCGCGCACTTGTCCTTGAAGCAGCGGTCCCCCTTCAGGAACAGCTTCATCCCCTCGCGCCGGCAGAGCCGGCAAACCGATTCGGTGTAACGCGCCAAGAACGGAACCTCCTCGATCCCTCTTTTCTTTTGCGTCCTTCCTCCCGGCTGGGACCGAGGAGCCGGTTTACGGACGAAGCGACTCGCCGGTCGCTTTCTCTAGACCCGGCGCCGCTTTCTGGGACGGCAGCCGTTGTGGGGGATCGGCGTCGTGTCCTTGATGGACTTGATGTCGATCCCGTTTGCCTGAAGGGCCCGAATCGCCGACTCGCGGCCGGCGCCGGGTCCCGTGACCCGGACGTCGACCGACCGGACGCCGTTCTCCTTCGCGTGCTCCGCGCAGTTCGCGGCGGCGAGTTGGGCCGCGAACGGAGTCCCCTTGCGCGAACCTTTGAAACCGATTCGTCCGGCCGAGGACCAGGCGAGGACGTTGCCCTCCTGATCCGCAATCGCAATGATCGTGTTGTTGAACGAGGCCTGCACGGTCGCGACCGCGTGCGGGACGTTCTTCTTCTCTTTCTTTCCGCCGCGGGGCTTGCGACCCTTCTTCGCGGGTCCCTTTTCCGGCGTGGCGGAGGCTGCTGTCGGTTCGGCCATGGTCCCTTTCTAGCGAGCTCTGACCCGGATCCGGAGAGATCCTTCGCTTCGCTCAGGATGACGCCCTTCGGGCGTCACTTCTTGGTCGCCTTCTTCTTGCCGGCGATGGTCTGGCGGCGCGGGCCCTTCCGCGTCCGCGCGTTCGTGTGCGTGCGCTGGCCGCGGACCGGCAGGTTCCGCCGGTGCCGCTGCCCGCGATAGCTGCCGATGTCCATCAGCCGTTTCACGTCCATCGCGATGTCCTTGCGAAGATCTCCCTCGACCTTCACGTCGTCCGTGACGACCTTGCGGATGCGCACGACCTCGTCCTCGGAGAGGTCCTTGACCCGCGTGTCCGCGCGGACGTCGGCTTTCTCGAGGATGAAGTTCGCCTTCGAGCGGCCGATCCCGTAGATGTAGGTGAGGCCGATCTCGACCCTCTTGTTGAGTGGAAGATCCACTCCGGCAATTCGCGCCATTTCCTACCCCTGTCTCTGCTTGTGCTTCGGAATCGAGCAGATGACCCGGACGACCCCGTTTCTCCGCACGATCTTGCACTTGACGCAGATTCTTTTGACCGATGCCCGAACTTTCACGACCGACTCCCTAAATGCTGTGGCGGGTGCAGGTCCCCAGGACCTGTCCCCGCGCCTACTTATATCGATAGATGATCCGCCCGCGCGTCAGGTCGTACGGAGAAAGCTCCACGAGGACCTTGTCGCCCGGAAGGATCCGGATGAAATTCTTCCGCATCTTGCCGGAGATGTGCGCGAGCACCTGATGTTTGTTCTCCAACTCCACCTTGAACATCGCATTCGGCAGCGGTTCGACCACCGTCGCCATCACCTCGATCGCATCTTCCTTGCTCATGCGGAGATCGCTGCGGCCTGCCGGGAGCTCACGGCCCGCAGGCGGCCCATCCCGAGAATCACCGGGCCATCCGGGCCGATCGCGATCGTGTTCTCGAAATGCGCCGACGCGCTGCGATCCCGCGTTCGCACCGTCCAGCCGTCACGATCGACAGAGACCTCGCCCGTGCCGAGGTTGAACATCGGCTCGATCGCGAGAACCATGCCGGGCGCGAGCCGGCTCCCCTTGCCGGGCGGCCCGTAGTTGGGGATCTGGGGCTCCTCGTGGAGCGCAGTTCCCACGCCGTGCCCGACGAACTCCCGCACGACTCCGTAGCCGTGAGCGATGGCGATTGCCTCGACCGCCGCGCCGATGTCCGACACCCGCCCGCCCGCGATTGCGGCGGCGATGCCGGCGGACAGGGCTTCGCGGGTGACGTCGAGCAGCTTCGCGCGGGCCGGGTCGACCTGGCCGACCGGAAGAGTCCGGGCAGCGTCGCCGTAGTAGCCCTCGACGATCGCGCCGCAGTCGATCCCGACGATGTCGCCTTCTTTCAAAGAACGCTTGCCCGGGATTCCGTGGACGACCTCGTCGTTCACCGACGTGCAGATCGTCTTCGGGAACCCCCGGTAGTTCAAGAACGCGGGCCTCGCCCCGCGCTTGCCGATCTCGTCGGCGGCGATCCGATCGAGCTCTTCGGTCGTGATTCCCGGAACGACCGCCGTCTCGAGAACTTCCAGGGTCTCGAGCACGACCCGGGACGCCTCCTCGAGACGAAAGAGCTCGTCGGAGCTTCGGATCGTGATCACCCCCGGACCTCCCGACCCCCCCGGCGGTCTGCGAGCGCCCGGTCGATTCTCCCGGCGATCTCCTCGACGGAGCCCGATCCGTCGACGTCGGCCAGCGTCCCCCGGGACCGGTACAGCTCGATGAGCGGAGCCGTCTTTTCGCCGTAAACCCGGAGCCGTTCGGTTATCGTTTCGAGCCGGTCGTCCGAACGCCCTTCGGCGGCGGCCCGGCCGAGCATCCGCTCGATCAGCGTCTTTTCCGGCACGAGAAGATTGATAACCGAGTCGAGCGCCGCTCCATTTCCTTCGAGGAGCCGGTCGAGGGCTCCGACCTGCTCGACCGTGCGCGGAAATCCGTCGAGGATGAACCCGTCCCGGGCGTCCGGCGCGGCGATCCGCTCCCGGATGAGCCCGATCACGACGTCGTCGGGGACGAGCTCCCCGGAGTCCATGATCGCCTTGGCCCGCCGCCCGAGGGGCGTCCCGAGCCGGACTGCTTCCCGCAGCATGTCGCCCGTCGAGATCGCGGGGATCGACAGGCGCTCCCCGAGGAGCTTCGCCTGGGTACCCTTGCCGCTGCCCGGCGGCCCGAGAAAAATCAATCGCATCGGGTCGTCCTAGCTGCGACGTCCGCGGATCCGGCTCTTCTTGAGGAACCCGGTGTAGTGGTGCTCGACCAGCTTCGACTCGACCTGCTGGACGGTGTCCATCGCAACGCCGACGACGATCAGCAGCGACGTTCCTCCGAAGTAGAAGTTGAAGCCGAAGCCCTCGCTGAAGAACCGCGGAAGCATTGCCTCGAGGTTCGGCCCGAACCAGGGAAGGCTCGCGAACCGGAAGCCTCGCGCGAGAAAGTCCGGGAGCAGCGCGACGAACGTCAGGTACAGGGCGCCGATGATCGTGAGGCGGGAGAGCACGGTGTCGATGTAGTCGGAGGTCTTCCTGCCGGGACGGATGCCCGGAATGAATCCGCCGTACTTGCGCATGTTGTCGGCGGTGTCCGTCGGGTTGAAGACGATCGACGTGTAGAAATAGCAGAAGAACAGGATCCCGAGCGCGTAGAGAACGACGTAGAGCGGCTGTCCCTGCCCGAGAGAGTTCGCCACTTTATTCGTCCAGTCCGCCCCGACCAGGGTCGCGATGTAGCTCGGGAGCTGGATGATCGAGATCGCGAAGATGATCGGAATCACCCCGCCGGTGTTGACCCGGAGCGGCAGGTACGTGTTCTGACCGCCGTAGATCCGTCTCCCGACGACGCGCTTGGCGTACTGCACCGGGATCCGCCGTTGTGCGCGTTCCACGAAGACGATGAGGGCAATGATCCCGACCATGAAGACGAGCACCCCGATCAGCGTCAGGATGTTGATCGTTCCCCCGCGGATCTGCTGGAACAGCCCGAAGATGGCGCTCGGCAGGCCGACGACGATGCCTGCGAAGATGATCAGCGAGATCCCGTTGCCGATTCCACGCTCCGTGATCTGTTCCCCGAGCCACATGATGAAGATCGTGCCGGTCGTGAGCGTCAGGATCGTCATCAGGCGGAAGCCCCAGCCGGGGTGCGGCACGAGGCGCGCGCCCGTCGGATCCACCTGCTTTTCGAGCCAGAGCGCGATCCCCGATGCCTGGATGAACGACAGAAGCACCGTCCCGTAGCGGGTGTACTGCGTGATCTTCTTGCGGCCCATCTCGCCCTCTTTCGAGAGCTTCTCGAGATAGGGCCAGACGACCGTCAGCAGCTGCAGGATGATCGACGCCGAGATGTACGGCATGATCCCCAGCGCGAAGACGGAGAGCCTCCGGAGCGCGCCGCCCGAGAAGATGTCGAGAAATCCGAAGAGCGATCCCGCCGACGACCGGAAGAATGCGTCGATCGCGGCCGGGTCGACCCCGGGCGTCGGGATGTGGGAGCCCAGCCGATAAACCGCGAGCAGCAGGAACGTGAACACGACCCGCTTGCGCAGGTCGGGCACGTTGAAAACGTTCGCGAAACTCTGCAGCGCGCTCAACGGGCGAGGACCTCGCAGCGGCCGCCGGCGGCCTCGATCCGGGACCGGGCGGACGCTGAGAACTTATGAGCGGAAACGGTCAACGGTTTCTTCAACTCCCCGTCGCCGAGGATCTTCACGGGCCGGCGCCCGCGGGCGAGCCGGCGCTCGGCGAGTTTCTCGGGAGTGACGCTCTCCCCCGCTTCGAAGCCGTCGAGAGCGGAGATGTTCACGACGTCGTACTCGATGCGGAAGATGTTCGTGAAACCGCGCTTCGGCACGCGGCGATGGAGCGGCATCTGGCCCCCCTCGAATCCGCGCTGGTGCCGGTACCCGGTCCGGGACTTCTGCCCTTTGCTGCCGCGGCCCGCGGTCTTCCCGTGTCCGCTGCCCGGTCCGCGACCGACGCGCTTTCGCGCTCGCGTCGCGCCGGCCGCCGGTCGGAGATCCTGGACGCCGGTCCAGCGGGGACGGGCACTCGGCTCCTCCCGGGGTTGCGGGGGCGCCTGTGCGGCCACCGCGGGCGGAGTCTCGGCCTCGACCGCTTTCTTCCGGCGTTTCGCGGCGGCCGGCGCGGGCCGGGCGGCCTTCGCGGGCGCCGCGGTCTTCGCCGGCTTCTTCGCCGGGGTCCTCTTGCTCGGGACTTTCTTTTCAGCCATCGGAGCTCTTCTCAGCCGGCTCTTCAGCCGGCGATGATTTCCACGAGGTGACGAATTTTGCGGATCCGGCCGCGCACCTCGGGCGTGTCCGGCCGATGGACGACCTGGCCGACCCGGCGGAAGCCGAGCGCGCGAATCGTCGCCTTCTGGTCTTTCGGAGTGGCGATCCCGCTCTTTGCCAGGCGCAGGCGCAGCATTTCCTTCCGCGCGTCCTTCTGCGTCGCAGCCTTGCGGGCGCGCGGCTTCTTCGCTGCAGGCGCTGCCGCCGTCTTCCCCGCTTCGTTCATGCCTGCGCCTCCGCCTCCGGGGTCGCAGCCTGGCGCGAGCCGAACCCGCGGCGCTTGCGGATCTCGTCTTCGTTCTTCAGCCGGGTCAGTCCATCGAACGTCGCCTTGATCACGTTGTGAGGGTTCGTCGTGCGGAGGGACTTGGTCAGGATGTCCTGGATACCGACGGATTCGAGGACCGCCCGCACGGGCCCCCCGGCAATGACTCCCGTTCCGGGCGCGGCGGGCTTCAGCAGTACGCGGCCGGCGCCGTAGCGGCCGAGCACCGCGTGGGGGATCGTCGTGCCCTTCAGGGAGATCTGCTGCATGTTCTTCTTCGCCATCTCGATTCCCTTCTTGATGGCCGTCGGGACTTCCTTCGCTTTGCCGGAGCCGTAGCCGACGCGGCCCTGTCCGTCGCCCACCACGACGAGCGCGGAGAACGAGAAATTCTTTCCGCCCTTCACGACCTTCGTGACCCGGTTGATGTGAACCACGCGGTCGATCAGCTCGCGACCCTGGGCGTCGCGCTCCTTCTCGCGCTCGCGAGGCGCCCGGGACATGCGGGTGCTGCTCATTTGAGTCCTCTCTTCCTCGCGCCGCTCAGAACTCGAGGCCGCCCTGTCGGGCCGCCTCGGCGAGAGCCTTGACCTTGCCGTGGTAGATGTAACCGCCCCGGTCGAACACGACCCGGGCGACGCCCTTTTCCTTCGCGCGCTCGGCAACGAGGGTTCCGACCCTCGTCGCCGTCTCCCGGTTCGCGCCCGGCTTCTTCTCGCTCTTGACCGAAGCGTCGAGGGACGATGCGTGCGCGATCGTGGCGCCGGTCGTGTCGTCGATGACCTGCGCGTAGATGTGCCGGCCGCTCTTGAAGACGGCGAGGCGCGGCCGCTCTCCCGAGCCCTTGAGGCGCCGCCGGATGCGCGAGCGGATGCGCCGGCGGGATACGGTTCTCGCTTCGGAAACTTTCATCGCTTATTTCCCGCCGGCCTTGCCGACCTTGCGGCGGATCACCTCGTCGGAATACTTGATCCCCTTCGCCTTGTAGGGATCCGGGACGCGCAGCTTGCGGATCTCCGCCGCGGTCTGGCCGACCTTCTGCCGGTCCGCGCCGGAAATCGAGAGCTTCCCGGCTTTCGCGTCGAGAGAGACGTTGATCCCCTCCGGGATGGCGAAATTGATCGGGTGTGAGTAGCCGAGGGTGAAGACGATCGTCTTGCCCTTGACCTCCGCCTTGTATCCGACGCCCACGATCTCGAGGTCGCGCGTGAAGCCTTTCGTCACGCCCGCGACGGAGTTGGCGACCAGGCTCCGCACGAGGCCGTGCCAGGCGCGCTGCTGGGGCTCGTCGTTCGAGCGGGTGAACCGGACCTCTTTCTTGTCGATCTCGACGGCGATTCCCGGGGGGATCCGGCTCGCGAGCTCGCCCCTGGGACCCTTGACCCGGACGTACTCTCCTTCGGCGCGGATCTCGACCCCCTGGGGGATTCCGACCGGCATTCTTCCGATACGTGACACGGCTTCTCCTGTTACCAGACGTTGCAGAGGATCTCGCCGCCGAGGCGCGACTCGCGCGCCTTGCGGCCGGTGACGATCCCCTTCGACGTCGAAACGATCGTGATCCCGAGGCCGCCCAGGACCTCCGGGATCTCCTTGGCCGGCGCATAGACCCGTCGTCCGGGCCGCGACACTCTTTCGAGCCCGGCGACGATCGGTGCGCCTTCGTGGTCGTACTTCAACCCGACCCGGAGGATCGGGCGATTCTTCTCCTCGACGCGCCGCCACGAGGCGACGTAGCCCTCGTCGGTGAGGACGCGGAGAACGTCTTCCTTGATCCGGGACGCTGGGATGTCGACGCGCTCGTGACCCGCCCGCATCGCATTGCGAAGGCGGTTCAGCAGGTCGGAGATCGGATCGTTCGTCTTCATCGCTCTACCACGACGCTTTCACGACGCCGGGGACGTACCCCGCGTTTGCGTTCGAACGGAAACAGATGCGGCAGAGCCCGAACTTCCGCAGGACGCTGCGCGCGCGGCCGCAGACACGGCAACGACGCACCGTTCGCGTCATGAACTTCGGTTTTCTCGCCGCCTTGATTCTCATTGCCCTTCTGGCCATATCCCTGTCCTAAGTCCTCAGTCCTTCGTGCCGGTCCGGGAGGCGAAAGGCATCCCGAGCCGTTTCAGGAGCGCGAGAGCGCGATCGTCGCGACCAGCGGTCGTCACGATCGTCACGTTGAGCCCCTTCGATTTGTCCGTCTTCGCGTAGTCGATCTCCGGGAAGATGAAGTGATCGCGGACTCCCAGCGTGTAGTTGCCCCGGCCGTCGAACGCCTTGGGCGAAACGCCGCGGAAGTCGCGAACCCGGGGCAGCGCGATGTTGATCAACCGATCCAGGAAGTCGTACATGCGACGGCCGCGCAGCGTGACGCGCACTCCGATCGGCATCCCCGTGCGGAGCTTGTACGTCGCGATCGACTTCCGGGCTTTGGTCACCACGGCGCGCTGTCCGGCGATCGCTGAAAGCTCCTCGACCGCTCCCTCCAGGATCTTCGGGTTCGCCACCGCCTCACCGAGCCCCATGTTCAGCACGATGCGGTGGAGGCGGGGCAACGCCATGACGTTGTCCTCGCCGAACTCCTTCTTGAGCGCGGGGATGATCTCCCGGTCGTACTGTTCTTTCAGCCTCGGTGCTGCCATCTTCGTTTCTCGTTTTCCGTTTTCCGTTTCCCGTCTCAGGTCAGGGCCGCGCCGCTCTTCTTGGCAAACCGCTCCGGTGTGCCGTCCGCGTCGCGCCGGCGGCCGATCCGCGTGGGCACGCTTCGGTCGGGATCGAGGAGCATCACGTTGGAAATGTGAATCGCCGCTTCCTTCTCCGAGATGCCTCCCGCGATGTTCTTCGACGGATTCGGGCGGACGTGCCGCTTGATCAGGTTCACCCGCTCGACGATGACGCGGTCGGCGCGCGGGAGAACCTTCAGGACTTTCCCCTGCCGGCCGCGGTCGCGGCCGGAGATGACGACCACGACGTCGTTCTTCTTCAGTCGCGGCTTCTTCACAGGACCTCTCCTTGGGGGACCTTGCGGTCCCCCCGACCCCCAGGTTGCGGAGGTGCTGTCTTCACAGCACCTCCGGTGCGAGCGAAATGATCTTCATGAATTTTTTCTCGCGCAGCTCGCGGGCGACCGGCCCGAAGACTCGGGTGCCGACCGGTTCCCCCTCGGGCGAAATGAGGACGGCCGCGTTGTCGTCGAAGCGGATGTACGAGCCGTCGCGGCGCCGATGGTTCCGCCGCGTGCGGACGATCACCGCCTTGACGACCCGCTTCCCGTGCTTCTCGACGAACGGTGAGTCGGGTGCAGCTTCCTTCACGGACGCCGTGATGACGTCCCCCAGGCCGGCGTACCGCCCCGCCGATCCGCCGCGCATCCGGATGCACGCGATCTTGCGCGCGCCCGAGTTGTCGGCGACTTCGAGGATCGTGCCCATCTGGATCATCGCGTCTCCTCGAAGTCGGTAGACGGTAGACGGTAGACGGTAGACGACTGAGAGCCGTCAACCGGCTCCGTCTTCCGTTTTCCGTCTCCCGTTTTCCGAACGCTCTTCATCGATTACGCCTCTGCTCGAACGATGACTTCCCTCAGAACCCACCGCTTCCTCTTCGAGAGCGGCCGCGTTTCCTCGATGCGGACCCGGTCGCCGGCCTTCGCGGTATTCGACTCGTCGTGGGCCATGAACCGGCTCGTCCGCTTGACGGTCCGCTTGTAGCGGCCGTGCTCGACGTGCCGCTCGACCTCGACGACGATCGACTTGTTCATTCCGTCCGAGACGACCCGGCCGACCTTCGTCGCCCGCCCTTCCGAAACCGCCTTGCTCGACTTGGTTTCCATCACTCCCTCTCGGCCTCCGCCCGGCGCTCGAGCGCCCGACGGTACGTCTTGACCCGCGCGATGTCGCGTCGCACGACCTTCAAGCGCATCGGGTTGTCGAGCTGCCCGGTTGCCTTCTGGAGCCGAAGCTTCCACCCGGCCTCCCGGAGCTGCTTTTCCTTCTCGTCGAGATCCGGCAGGCCCTGCTGGGCCAGCGTTTCTCTCTCCTTCTTTTTCATCGAAACTCCATCTCCGACTCCCGGGTGATGAAGCGCGTCTTCAACCCGATCTTGTCCGCGGCGAGGCCGAGGGCCTCCTTCGCAGTCGCGATGTCGACGCCCTCCATCTCGTAGAGGACCCGGCCCGGTTTGACGACGGCGACCCATCCCTCCGGCGGGCCCTTCCCCTTGCCCATGCGGGTCTCGGCGGGCTTCTTGGTGTACGGCTTGTCGGGGAAGATCCGGATCCAGATCTTTCCCCCGCGCTTGACGGCGCGCGTCATCGCGATCCGGGCGGCCTCGATCTGCCGTGCGGTCACCCAGCCGGGTTCGAGCACCTGCAGGCCCGTATCGCCGAACGCGAGGCTGCCGCCACGGTACGCCTTGCCCCGCATCCGACCCCGCTGCTGCTTGCGGTACTTGACCTTGGATGGCATCAACATGGATTACTCGCTTCGCTCGTCGGAAAACGGGAAACGAGAAACGGGAAAAGAGTCCCCAAGGCCCGTGTTCCGTTTCTTCATTTCTCCACGCCCCTCGTTTTCCGTTTTCCGTTTTCCGTTTTCCCGTCCTAGGCGGTCTTCCGCCGGTTCTTCGCCTTGTGCTGCTCGCCGCGGTAAATCCACACCTTCACGCCGATCTTCCCGTAGGTCGTGTTCGCCTCGGCGAAGCCGTAGTCGATGTCGGCCTTCAGCGTGTGCAGCGGAAGCCGTCCCTCCTGGTACCACTCCGCGCGCGC
>DASUAD010000480.1:0-3376 GCA_035763965.1 Thermoanaerobaculia bacterium
GTCTCAGATCCAGTCCGTCCGGATCGGTCTCCCCGCTCACTCCGTTCAACCAGGTGGCGAAGTCGTAATACACGACGGGAGGGATCGAACCAACGACCGTCCCCACGACGGAACCGACATTGCTCGTAGTGTCGCGCACGACGTTCGTCATACTCGACCACCCGCGAGGTCTCGACGCGAATCGCCGACTACGATGAGACCAGTCCGCGAAGCCGCGCCGAGCCGGGCCGGCTCGCGACGATGCGCGCGCCGCTCTTCAGCACGGCGGCAACGCGCGAACCCTCATGGGGCTCGATCGCCACGACGAAATCGAGGTTCACGACGTGCGATCGGTGGATTCGCACGAAGCGCCGCGGATCGAGTCGCGCCTCCAGGTCCTGAAGGCGTGTGTGCACCAGGTGCTGCCGCCTGCCGGCGTAGAGCGATACGTAGTCGTCGCAGGCTTCGAGCCTCTCGACCGTGTCGATCGGGACCACGACCATCCGCCCCCGCTCGCGGACGAACACGCGCGTGATCGGCTTCGCGGTCGTCAGCGCCTCGCGCGCCCGCGCGACGACGGAGGGCATGCCGTGCTCGATCGCCGTCCGGGCCCGTTCGGCCGCCGCCCGCACGCGGTCGCGCCCGAACGGTTTCAGCAGGAAATCGAGGGCGCCGATCTCGAATGCGGTCACGGCGAACTTCTCGTACGCCGTCGTGAACACGATGTAGGGACGGTGCGTGATCTGTTCGGCGACTTCGACGCCCGAGACTCCGGGCATCACGATGTCGAGAAAGAGGATCTGAGGCTTGACCTCGTCGACCGCGCGGATCGCCGACCAGCCGTCGCCGGCCTCGTGGACGTCGCCGATCCAGTCGAGAGAAGCGAGGTGGCCACGCAGCGCCCGGCGCGCCAGCGGCTCGTCATCCGCGATGACGACGACGGCTTCATGCTTCATCGGAGTCCTCGGGCTGTGCCGACGGGCAGGGGAGACGGATCGAAACTTCGTAGCCCGTCGCGCCGTCGGCGTGTATCTCCAGTGTCGCGGTGCCTCCGTAGACCGCTGCGAGACGCTCCTGGAGCGCGCGCAGGCCATATCCGGTCCCGCCGTTCGACGAGCCTCTCGGTCCGGACCCGTCGTCCCGAACCCGGATGAGGAACGTCCCGCCGTCGACGCGCGCCGTGATCTCGACGCGGCCGCCCTCGACGCGGTTAGCGATCGAGTGCCGGACGGCGTTCTCGACGAGCGTCTGGAGCGCGAACGTCGGAGTCGAGCAAGAGAACGCGCGCGGGTCGACGTCGCTCGACACGGCGAGCCGATCGCCGAACCGCAGCTGCTCGAACTCGAGGTAACGCTTCGTGAGCTCCCACTCCTCGCGGAACGAGATCGTCTCGCCGGCGTCCTCCCGCAGCGTCTGCCTCAGGATGTCGCCCAGCTTCTCGACTGCGTTTTCCGCGCGCGCGGGATCGTCGCGCACGAGCGCGCCGACGGTGTGCAGCGCGTTGAAGAGGAAGTGCGGATTCAACCGGCTGCGCAGCGCCTCGAGGCGCGCGCCGACGAGCGCCGCCTCGGCTCGCAGGGCGCGGTTCTCGCTCTCGCTCGCGCGTCGTCGTGTCTGGATCCCGTACGACACGCCGGCGACGAGGCCGTAGAGCCACAGGCCCATCAGGAACTGCCACAGGATGACGCGCGATGAGAATCCCGAGACGAGGTCGTCGAAGAAGTTCCTTTTGAGGAGGAGCCCTTCGGCGCCGTACATCGTCAGGATCCAGACCGCCGCGTACCCGGTCGCAGCCGCGAAGTGCTTCACGTAGAAGCTCGGCCGCACGGTCAGCGGCCATGGGTTGCGGGCGCAGAAACGCCAGACGAGAAGGGAGAGGAGCGCGGCGCTGCCGATCGCGGCGATCCCTGACGACACCGCCGTCGCGAGCTTCGGACGCTCGCCCGCGTACGACAGGAAGAAGAGGACCCAGAAGAGGAAGAACGGGAGCCAGGCTCCCACGACGAGCAGGGTTCGTGCGACGGCGGTTCGCGTGCGCATGAGAGGCGGCGTCGAGGATAGCGCCTCCTTCCGGTTCCGAAAGTCGGTTTACCGACGGGAATGGCGCGTTCACCGAAGAACTGCAGACGGGCGACGGCTACGGCTCCTATCGTCGGGACGCTGTGGAGGAGGTGGCCGAAATGGGAGCCTTGCGCACGGTCACGATGGTGGTCGCGGTGGGCACTCTGGGAATGGCGGCTTCACGACCCGAGGCCGCGCGACGATCGATGGCGGCGATCGTCGGTCGGATCCAGAAGGCGGACTACGAGGGGGACCGGAAGGCGCTCGTGCGCTTCGCGGCCGAGCTCGCGCCGTACACGATGGACGGACCGCTGGCCTCGCGGGCGCGCTACTGGCGCGGCTTCGCGCTGTGGCGACGCGCGTTGAACGGGTTCAACGAAAAGGATGCCGATCCGAAGGAGATCGAGCGCGATCTCGCGGGAGCGATTGCGGAATTCACGGAGGCGGCGGCGAAGGATCCGGCAATCGCGGCGGACGCGAAGAGCGCGGCCGCGGCGTGCGGGTTTTCGCTGGCTTATCTGAACAAGTACGACGTCGAGGTCCGGAAAGGGTATCTCGCCCGGAGCATCCGGCTGCTCGACGAGGCGAAGAAGGCGGCGCCGGAAAATCCGCGGGTCCTGTGGGTCGTCGGCGGCGGCGAGTGGTTCGTGCCGGTGGAGCGCGGCGGAGGTCAGGCGAAAGCGATCGAGACGTACAGGCGCGGGCTGGAGCTGGCGCGCCGGCAGAAGGGCAGCGTGACCGATCCGCTCGAGCCGGGGTGGGGAGAGCCGGAGATGTTGATGAACCTCGCGTGGTCGCACCTGAACCGCGCGACGCCGGATCTGGACGCCGCCGAGTCGAACGCGCGGGCGGCGCTCGCGATCGTCCCGAACTGGCACTACGTGCGGGACATCCTCCTGCCGCAGATCCGGGAGGCGAAAGCGAAGGGGGTCGTACCGGCAGCGATGCCATCGGCGGACACGGCGAGTAAATCGGCGAGCGCCACCGACTTCGACTTCCTGGAAGGGAAGTGGGAGATCGTTTACAACAACTCGACGCCCGGCATCCCTCCGAACATCCCGGGCAGCTGGGTGGCCACGAAGCAGGCGGACGGGCGCGTCCTTTACGACGAGTTCCGTCTCCTCGGCCCGAAGAAAGAGACCGTCTACCTCTGCACGACGTTCCGGGTCTTCGACTAC
Source organism: Thermoanaerobaculia bacterium (assembly GCA_035763965.1). GTDB lineage: Bacteria > Acidobacteriota > Thermoanaerobaculia > UBA5066 > Gp7-AA6 > Gp7-AA6. The sequence continues at coordinate 3,219 of DASUAD010000480.1, forward strand.
GTGCGGCAGCAGTGGGACATGCGCTTCGTCGGTCTGACGATTCCGGGGCCGGGCGAAGGGGAGCGGCGGGTCGCGCAGTGGGCCGAGCTGACCGCGTGGCGGGAAGGCTCGACGATCCGCGTGGACCAGAAGCACGGAGACTTCTGGCTGCGGATCAC
>DASUAD010000481.1:0-6444 GCA_035763965.1 Thermoanaerobaculia bacterium
GGTGCGGATACGATCGATTCCGAGGCGGGAGAGGTTCGAGGCGAGCTCCTCCAGCATCGCAGACGCGATGCCACGGCGCATGTGGAGCGGATCCACGAGGATCGTGTCGAGCACCGCGACCGGCTCGGGGATGCCGAACTCGCCGTACTGGACGGCTCCGAGCACCGCGCCGACCAGGACTCCGTCGAGTTCCGCGCCGAGCGAAACGTTCACGTCCGAATCGCGCACCGCCCGCGCGAGCTTTCGCTCGTACCAGAGTCCGCGGTTGCGGCCCGTGATGCGCTCGTCCATCCGGACGAGGCGAGGGCCGTCGGACGCCTTGAGCGTCCGGAGGGTCAAGCCGTCGCCTGTTTCCATGCCACACCTCTCGTTCCGAGCCGGACGAATCGGAAAGCGCCCCAGATTCCGGCGCCGATCGCGCCCGCGTAGACAGAAAGCGGATGCCGGCGGATCTCGACCGGCCGCGCGCCGGCATCGGCCGTCCGCGCGAGCGCGCGACCGAGGGCGCCGATGAGCCCCTCGTCGGCCGACAGGCCTCCGCTCACGAACACGGTTCCGCCGGCGGAAACCGACTGGAGCAGCCGCGCGAGCCGGCCGGCCATGCTGTCGTGCAGACCGCGCAGGATGTCGGCGGCTGCGATCCCGCGCGAAACCATGTTGATGACGTCGGTCTCGGCGAGGACGGCGCAGATCGAGCTGACCGTCTCCGGCCGGGTCGACGCGAGCGACAGAGCACCGATTTCCGACTGCGCCACCCCGAGATAGCGCGCGATCGACTCGAGGAACTGGCCGGAACCCGAGGCGCACTGGCTCGTCATCTTGTAGCGCAGGACCTTTCCCCGCCCGTCGATCGCGAACGCCCGGGAGTGGAGCGCCCCGACGTCGAGGACGACGCGGCACTCGGGCTCGAGATACAGCGCGCCGCGGGCGTGCGCCGTCATCCCGTAGAAGTGGCCGGTCGCGAACGGGATCTCCTCTCCCTCCCCCGTCGTCGCGACGTAGTCGATCGCGTCCACTTCCGCCGCACGGACGGCCTGCCCGAAGGCCTCCTCGACGACCTGCGGGAGCGTCCGGCGCCGGACGCGGGCGAGAGAGCGGGCCAGCAGCGAGATCGCGCCGTCCGTCTCCGACACCACGGCGACCTTCACGGCGCTCGAGCCGACGTCGATGCCGCAGGCGATCGTCACGCGGCCCTCCGGGCGAAGTGCGCGGCGCCGAGCGCGCCCGTGTAGATGCTCTCGGGAGAAATGTTGATCCGGCGCGTGCCGTAGTTCTCGTAAACGAGACGCTCGAGGGCCGCAACCGCCGCCGGATTCCGCGCGACTCCTCCGGTGAAGCTGAACTCCTCTTCGATTCCGCCCGACCGGGCGAGAAGGCTCATCGCCCGCAGGATGACCGCGCGGTGAAGCCCGGCCAGGATGTCCTCCCGTCTCTCGCCGAGAGCGATGCGCTCGCGCAGCTCGGCGCCCGCGAACACCGTGCACGTCGAGGTGATGCGGACGGGCCGCTTCCCGGCCAGCGCGATCGGCCCGAGCTCGTGCAGTCCGACGTTCATCTCGTCGGCGATGTATCCGAGGTAGCGACCGCAGCCCGCGGCGCATCGGTCGTTCATCTGGAAGCTCGTCACGATGCCCTGTTCGTCGACCTGGATCGCCTTCGTGTCCTGCCCGCCGATGTCGAGAACGGTGCGCGTCGCCGGGAACATCACGTGCGCGCCGAGTCCGTGGCAGAGGATCTCGGAACGGATCTGCTCTTTCGGAAACGGAAGCCGCGCGCGGCCGTAGCCGGTGCCGACCTGTCCCGCGACGACTATCTCGAGAGCGAGCGCGCGGGACACGCCTTCCCGCACCTCTCGGGGGTCGCCGATGCGGAAGAGCGCCGGCCCGATGTGATCGCGAAACCCGAGCTCGATCCGCTGGTTCTCGACCGCGACGATCGATTTGTCATAAAGGCCCATCAGCCGGTCGAAAGTGACTCCGTTCGGCGTCCTGCCGGCTCCGCCGCGCGCCTTCACGCCCGCGTTTACAGTCCTGTCCGCGCCGGGCGGGCACACGAGCTCTTCGGCGATCCGGGCGTAGGCGGAGCCGACCGCGTCGCGGAAGAAATCGGAGCGCTCGCCGGCGTCTCCGCTCTCGAACCGCTCCTCCTCTTCGGCCTCGATCCGGTCAAAGAGAACGCCCAGGGCGTCGAGGAGCGCGCGGCCCTCGTCGGCGGACTCGGAAAGTCTCGCTTCCGTCTCCACCCGCTCCCGGAGGAGTCCGAGTTGCGCCCGGCGCTGCTCGAGCCGGAACGCCGAGAGAAGCCGGTCGAGGGCTTCCCTCCCCGCCGTCGCCTCCACTTCCCGGCGGAGCAGATCGAAGCGCGCGGAGACGAAGGCCTCCGTCCGCGCCACTTCCGCCGCGAGGTCGTAGTTGGACCGCGAGTTCGTGATTCCGCGACCGAGTACTACGCCGTCTTCGTCGAGCACGACGGCCTTCGTTGTCGTCGAGCCGAGGTCGATCCCGACGAAGACCTTCACGCCCGCGCCCCCGCCCGCCGCGCGTCGATCATCTGGAAATAGCTCTCGAGCCTCGTCTTCAGGTTGGCCGGCGAGAAGTAGCGGGCATCGACGAGGTCCGACTCGATGAACGCTCCGGGCGCGCCCGTTCGCCGCTCGACCTCGCGAAGGATCGTGAGCTGCCCCGCCGAGAACGAGTTGCACGACTTCACGGAGTGAATGAGGAAACCGTCGGCGCTGTACTCCCGGACGTAGCGCGCGAGCATCTCGACGCGCGCCGGCAACGACAGGTTCGTGTAGCAGCCGCTGCAGTAGTCCGCCAGGGTTCCGAGCGGATCGCCCGGGTCGTGGCGGAACCCTGTGTCGTACGTCCCCCCCACTTTCGTGTAGGTCGACGCGACGACGACGGCGCCTTCGTCGGAGAACATCCGCCAGAAGTCGCGGAAGTGAGTCCAGTTCGGAGGTCCCTCGACGACGAGGCGGTATTTCTGCGAGTCGAGCGGGCCCGACGGCGTGAGCGGCCCGAGGCCCCGCGACGCGCGCTCCTCGACCTCGCTCCGGAGCGCGGCGTAGTACCGCGCCCCCTCTTCCGTGCCCCGGAAGGCGCTGAAGATCGGCCCGACGTAGTACACCGCGCCGAAGTACGCGTCGATCGGAGAGGGCGTCCGCCGGGCCGATTCGAGAACGGCGACGAGGTCGTCCTCCGAGGAGGCGCTCGTCGCCAGACTTTCACGCAGGCGGTCTTCGTCGTAGCGCCGCCCGGTCACTTTCTCGAGCGCCGGGAGGAGGTCCTCGCGGATCTGACGGGTCACGTAAGCGCGCTGCTCCGGGGTCTCGCGGCCGTCCGCCTGGTAGGGGACGTGGAGAAAGACGGTCGGGCAGCCGTATTCCTCCCTGAGGAGCTCGAACCACTTCATGAAGGTGAAGCAGCCGGTGTACGAGAGGAGGAGCAGATCGGGCTTCGGCAGGCGCGTTCCGGTCGGACCGACGTTTCCGGATCGGAGCATCCCGAGGTCGCACTTCACGTACGAGCAGACGTCTTCCGAGTGCCCCGAGCGTTCGGCGGCCGCGATGTACGCCTGGCTCTTCCCGCGCATCGCGGACTGCAGCGCGTTGATCTCGGGAAGAACGGGCAGCGCGCCGAACGAGCGGATGAGCTCCGTCAGGTTCCCCGGCACGAAGGTGTACACGACCGGCTCCCCCGTCTCCGGGGCCTGCTCGAGCCGCCGGTAGTGCTCGGCGATCATCTCCTTCTGAAGGAGCATCGAGCGGTCCTTCGTCTCGACGCTCATTGCCCGCCGCCCCAGAGCTTGATCGAGTCCGCGAAGGTTCCGGCCTGTTCGCGAAACTGCTGGAACTGGCCGGTGTTCTCCGCGTACTGGAACGCGATGCACGGGATCCCCGCGGCCTCGGCTCCCGCTCGGAGCATCGGCCGATCGAGCAGCGCCGGGTCACAGAAGCTCGCCGACGCGAACACGATCCCGTCCGCGCGCGCCGCTTCCAGCCGCCGCCGCATGAGCTCGCGCTTGGCCGCGGGATCCGGCTCGTAGAAAGTGGAGGTCGCGCGGGCATTGCGCAGGAAGGCGTGCGCGAGAGCGAGGACGGGATCGCCGTCCAACGTGACGTCTTCGCCGAGCAGCCGGTTGCCGAGCAGGAAGTCGTCGTCCACGATGGAGCAGCCCGCCCGCTCGATCGTCTTGACGAGCCCGAGAGGAGGCTGCTCGCAGAAGGCGCCGACGACGATCACGCGCGCCCGGTCGCGCGGAGGTCCCGGTTCGTCCTCGGTGGCCGCGAGGTACTCCTCCATCTTCTCGATGAACGTCTCCACGGGAACGACCTCACCCGCCCGGAGCAACAGGTAGAGCTCCTCGGTCGGGATTCGCTCGGGCGAGTCGCGCCGGGTTTCGTACAGTTCCCGGATGAGCGCGCGGGCACGGTTTTGGAGGGTGATTGCCTCCCGCCAGGTCGCGTCGGTCGCCGGCGCCTCCGAGATCGCGCCGAGATCCGCGGCGAGTCTCCGGATCTCCCCCGCCCAGAACTCCAGGGAAAGACGGGGATCGAAGATCTGCGGGAGATCGAGGTAGCGGACGTAAACGTCCGGATAGAGCAGCTGCCAGACGCCGGAGAGATTCCGGATCACGTCGCAGGTCGACGGAAACAGCATCGCGGAGAGAAACGACAGTCGCCCCGACTGCGCGAGCTCGATGACCGACCGCGGCAGATGGCAGATGTACGACTGATAGAAGGCGTCTCCGCGGATGATCTCGACCTGCTCGCCGGCGCCGTGAACGCCGACCGGGAGGAGACCGCTCGCGCGGATCACTTCGCGGGGAGCGTAGACCGGGAGGTATCCGGCCGCTTTGCGTGCCGGCCGTTCCCCGATCCATTCGCGCGCTGCAGCGAACTCGAAGTCCTCGGCCGCCGCGCGCGCCCAGTCGACCAGCGCCGCGCGGCGGGAACTCACTGGTCTCTCCAGACGGGCGGCCGCCTTTCCACGAACGCGGAGATGCCCTCGACCGGGTCCGCGTGGGACATCAGATCGTTCAGGTAGAGCGACTCGAGCGACGTCAGGTCGTTGCGGAGCGAGTCGGCGAGCAGTCTCCGGGAGGCCCGCCACGCCGTCCGCACGGCGACCGCCGACTTCGGCTCGAGGTTTTCGACGAACCACTTCTGGAGTTCGGCTTCGGGGTTTTCGCCGCACCAGTCCGCCAGGCCGACACGAGCCGCCGCCTTACCGTCCACGGACTCTCCCGACAGGATCATCTGCGTCGAGCGCGCGCCGCTCACACGCCAGGGCAGGACGATCGCGGCGATCGGGGGGAAGACGCCGAGCTTCACCTCCGGCACGCCGAACCGGGTGGTCGCGTCGCAGAAGACGAGACCGCACCAGAGGGCGAGTTCGAAGCCGCCGCCCAGGCACTGGCCGCGGACGACGGCGGCCGTCGGGATCGAGAGTCTTTCCAGGTCCCAGAAGAGACGGTGGAACGCGGGAAGAAGAGTTCCGACCTTGTCGGGCAGGTGGTCGGCGACGGACGCTCCGAAGGAGAAGTGTTTTCCGGCCCCTTCGAAGACGACGAGCTTGCAGGGTCCGGGGTCCGCCGCGATCTGCTCGATTCTTCCGCGGATCGCGGCGAGCATCTCGAGGTCGAGGACGTTTCCGTTCGGGCGGTCGAGGACGATGCGCTCGATCTGCCCCGAGCGTTCGGTCGAAAGGCGAACGGGTAAGCTCATGCGATCTCCCTGTCTCCATCCGGAGTCAAGACGATCCGGCGGGTGGAGCGGCGGGTGTGAATGTCTTCGAGAGCCTCGCGGAGCCGCGACATCGGACGCAGCTCGGTATGCGAGACCACGTCGACCGATCCGTCGAGGACGGCTTCGAGGACCTTCGGGTAGAGATCGGGAGCGCATCCCCAGTTGCCGAGCGCGCGCGCATCGAAGGCCATCAGGCGCGAGAGCGGGATCTCGACGGACTGGAGCGTGAAGCCGACCACGAGCAGCGTCGCGCCCGGGCCGAGCAGCGAAAAGGCGGCCTTCTGTCCGCCCGGCGTGCCCGAGCACTCGAAAATCTTCCAGCCGATCTCGGGCGCCCCCCGGGCCTGCGCGAACTCCAGGATCCGCGCGCGGGCCTCCTTCGGAGGGAGCTCCCGGCCGTCGAGCGCGAGGCCGACGCCGATCTTCGACGCCCCTTTCAGCGGCCGGGGATCCACGTCGACTCCCACGACCGCGGCGCCCTTCCGGGAGGCGAACTGCGCCGCGTATGTGCCGACGCCCCCCAGCCCGACGACGATCGCGAGCTCGCCGGAGGCGAGGCCCGAGCGCTCGACCGACTGGTAGGCCGTCGAGACTGCATCGGCAACGACCGCGAGATGGCGAAGCGTCAGCCCGGGCGTACGACCGAGCGGCGCCCGGGCGTCTTCGCTCGCTCCGGGGATCGGACACAGGCCTCG
>DASUAD010000482.1:0-3368 GCA_035763965.1 Thermoanaerobaculia bacterium
AGCGTCGCCAAGTGCTGCTCCGTGGCTCGCCAGTCGAGCTTGATCAGGCCGACGAATGCGTCGTCGGTCCTTTCGATCGGGCCGTTCTCGTCGGGAATCCCGATGGAGTTGAAGTAGTCGACCACCCTCTGCTCGATCCGCGCGGGGTCGTCCTGCTTGGTCGAGTCTCCCTGCTGCGCGTCGGCGCCGAGGAAGTAGAAGAGCCGGTCGGGGATGATCCGGCCGCCGAGTGTGAAACCTTCCTGCCACTGCGTGAGGTCGAACTTATCCGCGGTTCCGCCGCTGGGCCTGGCCGCCTTCGCCGACATGCTGTCGTCTTTGTAGTAGACGTGCGCTGAGCCGTGGAGCTCGTTGGTCCCCGACTTGGTGATGACGTTGACGAACCCCCCGGAGGACCGCCCGAACTCCGCGGGCGCGCCGTCGGCGACCACGACGACCTCCTGGACCGCGTCGATGTTGAACGTGAACGGAGGGCGCTGGCCGCCGCGCTGCTCGCCGAAGAAGGGGTTGTTGAAGTCCTGGCCGTCCACCGAGACGTTGTTGTGGATCCCCTTCTGGCCGTTGATCGAGAGCTCGTCGCCGTCGGGGCCCTGAACGATCGTTACGCCCGGCGTCAACTTCGTGAAGTCGAGGAAATTGTGGGTCTCGTTCGGCAGGTTCTGGACGGCCTCCTGGTCGATCATCGTCGCGCCCGCGGTGCGGGCTGTCTCGACCACCGGGGCCTCGCCCGTGACGCGGACTTCCTGCTGGACTCCCGAGACCTGCAGCGGCAGCCGCAGGTTCACCTCCTGGCCGACGGAGAGATTGATGCCCTCCCGGACGAGCGTCGTGAAGCCCGGAAGTGTGACCGTGATCGTGTACGGCCCGAGCGGCAGAAGGATGGCCCGGAACCGTCCTCCTGTGTCGGTCGTCTCCGTCTTCTCGAAGTTGGTCGCCGTGTTGCGGATCGCCACGGAGGCGCCCGGTAACGCCGCGTCGGTCTGGTCGACGACGGTGCCCGAGATGACGCCGGTGGTCGCCTGGGTCTGGGAGAAGCCGGATGCCGGAAGAAGTACGAGGAGCGCCAGCGCCACCAACGTGGCGCGCCACCAGGTCTTCGCCATGACAACCCTCCTTGCTACGGAATCGGCGCGAATTTTTCCCGTCTTTGTTGATCCGACTCTATTCGGCGCTCGCGCGCCAAGTCAATCCGATTCGGTTACGATATTGTCCGCCGCTGACAGCTATCCCTTGACGACCAACACACTCGTTTTTCTCCTCCTGCTCCTCGCGGGCTGCGCCGGGATCACGATCTCTTTCGCGCGGGCGCGATCCCGGGCGGTGTTCCTCGAAGACGGGTTCCACGAGCCGGGCCGCCGGACGCTCGCGGTCACACTTCTCGCCGCGGTGCTCCTGCTCACGGTCGCGATCCCGTTCGCGGGAGGCTTCGCCGGCGCGCAGCCCGAGACCGAGAACCTGACCGTCGTGTCGCTCTTCGCCGTGCACGCGATCCTTCTCTTTTTCCTCGCCTGCTACTACGCGCTCTCCGGGCGCCGCTCCCTCGTCAACTTCCTGAAGCTCACGAGCTCCCGTCCGCTGGCGGACCTCGGCGCGGGGATCATGATCGGCGCGGCGGGCTGGCTCCTGACCGTCTTTGCGGCCATCGGCGCCGTCGGCATCTGGTATCTGCTGAAGCGCTCGACGCCCGGGACCGAGGAGAACACGGCGGTCTCGCCGACGATCCTCTGGATCGTCTCTCAGCCCGTCTGGGTGAAGGTCGCGATCGTGGTCTCGGCGATGATCGTCGAGGAGCTCTTCTTCCGCTCCTTCCTCCAGACACGCGTCGGCCCTCTCGCCGCGACCCTCATGTTCACGGCCGCGCACGGCGCGTACGGCCAGCCGCTCGTCCTGATCGGGATCTTCGTGATCTCGGCGGTCCTCTCCGTGACGTTCGTCCTCTATGGCAACGTCCTGCCGTGCATCGTCGCGCACGGCGTATTCGACTCGATTCAGATGTTCGTTCTGATTCCGCTCGTCACCCGCGCGGCGCAGGCGGGCTGATCGCCGGCAGCCCGGGAAGCGCCGGGACCTCGGCGAACCCCAGCGAGACGACCACGTCGGTCCCCGTGCGCGCGATCCGGGGAGCGCCCGGACGGGAGCCGCGAGCCTTCTCGAGTGCCGCGGCGAACCGTTCCGCCCCTGCCGGCGAGTCGAAACGGATGCGCCAGAGATAGGAGTACTCCTCCCCGGCCAGATAGAAGGCCAGCCGGTCCCCTCGCCACCCGTCCGCCGCCGCCGAGGCGTCCTCTTCGGCGAGCGAGCGAGCGAGGAGAAAACGGATTGCCCATTCGCCGACGGTATCGGAGTAGAGGAAGCGCGAGCGGGTCGGCGCCAGCCGCGACGGGTCGGAGGGGAGAAGATCACCGGCCGGAAAGATCCGGCGATCTCCGTGGAGGATTTCCGCAGTCGAGAGCGGAGGATCGCTCCAGAGCCGGTCCACTTCTTTCCATCCGCCGCGCGCGACCGCCCGCCGGACGTAGGAGGTCCCCTCGACGTAGGGAAAGAAGAGCTGCTGGACGAAGAAGGGCGGCAGATTCTTCGGTGCGTTCGCCTGCTCGAGGGCTCCGGCGGAGAGGAGGGGAGCCAGGGCCTCCTCGGCCGCCGAGTCCGCGCCGGGCAGGTCCTTCAGAGCGACCCGCACCATCACGAGCGTGGCCTCGCCTTCCAGGAGGCACTGCAGCGCGAGGGCCCGATCACCGTCGTCGCGCAACGACTTGAAACGACCGTCGAGCCGGAGGGACTGATCCTGCAGGGCGTGGGTGAGCTCGTGGGAGAAGAGAAGGCGCTCGGAGAGATCCCCGCCGCCGGCGCCTTCCAGGGCTTCGCGCGCCTGACCGCGCACGACGTAGAAGCGGCGCGGCTCCGGGTCGTAGAAGGCGATCACCTGGGAGGCGTAGAAGTCGAGGAGCCGATCGAGGAGGTCCGGGGTCTTTTCGATCAGTCCGAGCACCGCGAGCGAGCGCAGTGTTTCCTCGGGGGGCGCGGGGAAGGATTCGGCGAGCTTGGTCTTCAGGAACCGGCGCAGCGCGACCCCGTCGATCTCCGAGGCGGGGACCGGGCCGTTGAATCGCCGTCCGCGGACCTCTTCCACGAGGCGCGACATCTCCCGGATCTTCGTCGGAAGGAGGGTCGAGGCTCCCAGGAGGAGGACGGCGGCGACCGCCGGCAAGAGAGCAACGAGCCGATTTCGCCTCACGCCGAGCAGGGTAGCATGCGGGTCCCGGGCGTCCCGTTTCCCGTTTTCCGTTTCCCGTTTTCCGGCTCCGTATGCATTAAGATGCGCCGATTTCGCCGCCACAGCGTGAATGACGACGACACCTCCGTCCAAC
>DASUAD010000483.1:0-2662 GCA_035763965.1 Thermoanaerobaculia bacterium
CGATGCGCGACGAGAATCAGCTCCACGCGGCGGTCGTCGAGCTCGTCGCTCTCGACAACGCCCAGATCAAGTACTCGACGGTGCAGAACTGGTACCCGGGCGACGAGCAGGGCCGCGGCGGGATCTTCAACTTCGTGACGAAGCGCGGCAAGTGTCTCGGGCGCAACTCGAAGATCTCGTGGACCCAGGTCGAGACGGGCTCCGCCATCACGTGGAAATACCCGAGCTGCATCCTGCAGGGGGACAACTCGGTCGGCGAGTTCTACTCGGTGGCCGTCACGAACAACTATCAGCAGGCCGATACCGGCACGAAGATGATCCACATCGGGAAGAACACGAAGTCGACGATCGTCTCGAAGGGGATCTCCGCCGGCCACGGACAGAACAGCTACCGCGGGCTCGTCAAGATCCTCGGCAAGGCCGACAACGCGCGCAACTACTCGCAGTGCGACTCGCTGCTCATCGGCGACAGGTGCGGCGCGCACACGTTCCCGGTCATCGAGGTTCTGAACTCGACCGCCCAGATGGAGCACGAGGCCTCGACGTCGAAGATCGGCGAAGACCAGATCTTCTACTTCCAGCAGCGCGGGATCTCGCCGGAGGAAGCCGTCAACATGATCGTTTCGGGATTCTGCAAGGTCGTCTTCAAGGAGCTGCCGATGGAGTTCGCCGTCGAGGCGCAGAAGCTGCTGGGGGTGTCCCTCGAAGGTTCGGTGGGCTGAGATGGCGCTCCTCGAGATCCGCGACCTCCATGCCAGCGTCGGCGGGAACGAGATTCTCCGCGGCGTCGATCTCACGGTGGACTCGGGGGAAGTCCACGCGATCATGGGCCCAAACGGCTCGGGGAAGAGCACTCTCGCGCACGTGCTCGCCGGACGACCCGGTTACGAGGTCACCCGGGGCCGGGTGATCTACAAGGGACAGGACCTCCTCGCGATGCCTCCGGAGATCCGGGCGCGCGAGGGCGTCTTCCTCGCGTTCCAGTATCCGGTCGAGATTCCCGGCGTCTCCAACGTGTACTTCCTCAAGAACGCGGTGAACGCGATCCGCAAGCATCGCGGGCAGCCGGAACTCGATGCGTTCGACTTCCTCTCGCTCGTCAAGGACAAGGCCAAGCTGGTCGAGATCGAAGAGGAGCTCGTGAAACGCCCCGTGAACGAAGGCTTCTCCGGCGGCGAGAAGAAGAGGAACGAGATCTTCCAGATGGCGATCCTCGATCCGACGCTCGCGATCCTGGACGAGACCGACTCGGGCCTCGACATCGACGCGCTCCGGATCGTCGCGTCCGGCGTCAACTCGCTGCGGTCTCCGGAGCGAGCGATGATCGTCGTCACCCACTACCAGCGGCTCCTGAACTACATCGTCCCCGACTTCCTCCACGTCCTGGTCGAGGGGCGGATCGTGCGCGAAGGGGGCAAGGAGCTCGCGCTCGAGCTCGAAGAGAAGGGCTATGCCTGGCTCGAGAAGGAGCCGCCCGCGCGCCCGGCGGCGGTGCTGTCCTGATGGAAGCCGTCGCCGAAGAGGCCCCCCGGACGAGCTTCGAGCATTCCCTCGAGGAGTCCTTCCGGGAGTCGCACTCGCCGCGCGACGCGGAGTGGCTGGTCGAGATCCGCCGGACAGCGATGGAGAGACTTCGGGAGACGGGCTTCCCCACGGTCAAGGACGAGGACTGGAAGTACACGAACGTCGCGCCGATCCTCAAGGTTCCGTTCGCGCCGCCGCCCGAGGAGGGACCGCGGCGCATCGAGCGCCCGCGCGAGGGCACGCAGCTCGTCTTCGTCAACGGTCGCCACGCGCCCGCGCTCTCTTCGGTACCGCGCGACGGAGTCGAAATCGGGAGCCTCCGAGACGTCCTCGCGACCCAACCCGAACTCGCGGAGCCCTGGCTCGCGAAGATCGCCCGACAGGGCAACGCCTTCGCCGCTGCGAATTCGGCGTCTCTGGAGGACGGCGCGTTCGTGCGTATCCCGAAGGGAACCGTGGCCGCGGAGCCGATCCACCTCGTTTTCCTCTCCGAGCCGGCCTTTGGCCCGACCGTGTCGCACCCGCGCAACCTCGTGATCGCCGAGCCGGGCAGCCAGGCCGCCGTGGTCGAAACCTGGATCGGAACCACCGGCGAGCTCTACCTCACGAACTCGGTGACCGAGGTGAGCGTCGGCGACGGCGCGAACCTCGATCTCTACAAGCTCGAGCGCGCGAGCACCGCCGCGTACCACGTCGCGACCACCGAGGTGCGCCAGGAGCGCGACAGCCGGTTCACCTCGCATTCGATTACCCTCGGCGGCGCGCTCGTTCGAAACGATCTCAACGTCCGGCTCGACGCGGAGGGCGCCGACTGCACGTTGAACGGGCTGTTCATCGGCTCGGGGACGCAGCACCTCGACAACCACACGCTGATCGACCACGCGAAGCCGCACGGGACGAGCCGCGAGCTCTACAAGGGGATCATGGACGGCCGATCGCGCGGCATCTTCCACGGAAAAATCATCGTGCGGCCGGACGCGCAGAAGACCGACGCGAGGCAGACCAACAAGAACCTTTTGCTCTCGAAAGAGGCACTCGTCAACTCGACGCCGGCGCTCGAGATCTTCGCGGACGACGTGAAGTGCCGGCACGGCTCGACGATCGGGCAGCTCGACGCCGGTGCGATGTTCTACCTGCA
>DASUAD010000484.1:0-6355 GCA_035763965.1 Thermoanaerobaculia bacterium
GGAGGGCGCGGCGGAGAAACGTCCACTCGCGGCGGCGCGGGCTTCACCGGTCGCGGAGGCTCGGGAGCCGGCTCGACCCGCAGGTGCCGCACGACCTGTTCGGCGAGAGTCCCGTGCCGCGAAAGCAGGACGGCGCGCGCCGCGGCGCGCAGGACGTCGCGCTCGGAATCGGAGAGGAGATCACCCCGCAGGAGAAAGACGCTGCCGCGGACGCTCGGTGTGTCGCGTCCGGAGGTGGCCTGGGTCGTACGGACCAGCGCCTCGAGGGCGTTCTGCAGGTCCTGCCCGTAGGACACGCCCTGCTCGTTGATGATGACGAGATCGACCGCGAGACCTTTCATGCTCCAGTACTCGTGTGCGCGGAGGAGCTGGCGCACGATGTCGCGATCCTCGGCGAAGTCGATCCGCACGACCACGATCGGCAGGTCGCCGGAAATTCCATGGCGCCACAGGGCGGATTTGCCGAGCCGGTTGCGTTCGAGGATCTCCGGCGAAGCGCGCAGCGACGGGTCGGAGTAGAGGACGCGGTTGGCAATGCGCTGGAAGAGGTGCGCCTCGTCGGCATCCACGTTCAGGTGCCGCAGCTGGACCTGCGCCTGCGTCCAGGCGAGCGTCGTCGTGCGCTCGAACGCCGTGGGATCGCGGTACTTGTCGGCGATTCGGAGCGCCGCGTCCCGGTCCTCGGCGACCGCGGTCGTGAACGTCACGCGCCCCGTCGTTCCCGGCTCCAGCCGGAGCCTGCGTCGGAGCGAGACGATGGGGTCGAGAACCGACCCGACCGTGTTCGACAGCGGGCGCCCGTCGAGAATCGAGCCGGCGTTGCGCGGCTGCCTGCCGCGCAGCAGAAAGCGCGCCCGGTCCGTTTCGTACTGGATGCCTCCGAGGGCTGCCCCTTCGACCGTCGAGAGATGCGCGAGCCACAGGCGCTTCTCGTCTGAGGAACGCGGGCGGCGCGTGGCGAGGAGCGCCTCGAGCCGCGGAACGAACTCCGTCTCGACGAAGAGGTTCGAAAAAGCGGGGTGCGCCTCGTCGGTCGCGGCGGGGGCGAGGACGACTTCCGCGCAGGAGGTGATCTCGATCGTCCTCGGCCGGGTCCCCAGGTTCGTGACCGACACCTGACGGACCTCCGCGTCGTCCTCGGCCGAAACGACCACCTCGAGGGTCGTCGCAATCGCTCCGTCGCGGCGGCGGATCTCGGCGCGGTCCTCGGAGTAGACGACCTCGTACGTGCCCGGTTCGACGCCGCTCGGCTGGTAGCCCGCCGACCAGAACTGGCCGTTCTGGACGTCCTGCAGGTAGATCCACGTGCCGTACGAATCGCGGGTGGGGTCTTCCCGCCACCGCGTGACGTCCCGCCCGAGCCAGCGGCTGTACCCCGAGCCCGCCGCGGTCAACATCACCGAGTAGCGCCCGTTCGAAAGAAGGTGCGTTCGCGGGATCAGATCGTGCGGCGAGCTGAACAGTCGCAGAGCGGGCATCACGAAGTCGCGGACGTGGAGGTGTGTCTTGACCTCCTCCGCTCTGGGGCGCGCGACCGATACCGCCCGCGGTGTCCGCTCCTGCAGGAGGAGCTCGGTCGCCTGGACCCGAGGTTCGGCGTGAAAACGGCTGCGCATCCCTTCGCCGAGCAGCGTGTTCGCGAGCGCGACCACGGTCATCCCCTGGTGATGGGCCATGTAGGCGCGTACGATCGCGTGCGTCTTTCCGGCCGGAATGCGGCTGGCCGTGTAGTCGAGCGCCTCGTAGTAGCCGTAGCGTCCCAGGGCTCCCTCCTTCGCGAGCCGCTCGAAGTTGCGAGCCGCGGCGACCGGGTCGACCATCGACGCGAGCGCGGTCGCATACGGCGCGACGACGTAGTCCTCGGTCAGTCCACGCTTCAAGCCGAGCCCGGCGACCCCGAAGTTCGAGTACTGATAGGTGAGATCGAGGTCGCGCGCGTAGAACGCCGATTCCGAGACGCCCCACGGGGCGCGACGCTCCTCGCCGTACGCGATCTGCCTCGCGACGACCAGCCGGTCCGTGACCTCGAGGAGGCTCCCGGTGGGCTCGTTCATCACGAGGTCGGGCATCAGGTACTCGAACATCGACCCGGACCAGGACACGAGCGCCGAGCCTTTTCCGACCGGCGTCAGCGGTCGGGAGAGGTGGAACCAGTGAGACGGCGGCGCCTCCCCGCGCGCGATCGCGATGAAGCTCGCGAGACGTGCTTCCGACGCGAGAAGGTCGTAGTAGCCGGGGTCGAGGCGGCCGTCGGTCACCCGGAAACCGATCGAGAAGAGCTTGCGCTCCCCGTCGTAGAGGAACCGGAAGTCCATCTCGCCCACGAGCGACGCGGCGGTTCGGCCGAGAACCCCGAGCCGCCGGATGAGCGAGGTCGCGGTGTCGCGGCACCGTTCGGCAGCGGTCGGCGTCGTGGCGGCGCCGGGAGACGTGGGGACCGGGCCGTCGCCGGACTCCGGAGCCGTGCGAACCGTTTCGCACAGGTCGGGAAGCCCGCGGAGAAAGGGGATTCCGGCGGACTCTTCTCCCGGCCGCACCGGAAGGGCCGTCATCCACGACACCAGCGCTCCGAAGTCGCGTTCGTGGCTTGCGATCGCGGCGAGAACCGCCTTCGACCAGAAGTGCAGCTCCCGGCACGCCTCGTCGGCCTGCTCGCTCGCGAGCGCTTCCGTCGAGTCCGCGAGGATCTCCGCGCGCTCGCGCAGCGCGGCGAGACGCGCGCGCCACTGGGAAGGACCCTGTGGAAGCGGGGAGAGGTGCTGCTCGACGTCGGACAGCGCGCTCTCGATCTCACGCCGGGTGATTGCGCCCCCACGCGCCCCGGGCGCGGTTGCGGCGAGCGCCTGGCGGGCGAGCACGACGGCGTCGGCGATCCCATCCAGCGCGTGCGGATGGAGCGCCGGGGCATCGAGTCTTTCGACGCAGGCGTGCTCCAGAGCGATGAGGTGTCCCGCGAGGTTGCCGCTGTCGACGGTGGAGACGTAGCGCGGCTCGAGAGGTTCGAGTCGGCGGCTCTCGTACCAGTTGTAGAGGTGTCCGCGGTACTTCTCGAGCTTCCGGAGTGTCTCCATGGTCGCCTCGAGCCGCTCGACCATCTCGATCGTCCCGATCCACCCGAAGTCGCGGGCGGCGACGACCGAAAGCAGATACAGGCCGACGTTCGTCGGCGAGGTGCGGTGCGCGGCAACCGGTTTCGGATCCTCCTGGAAGTTGTCCGGCGGCACGTGGTTCTCGTCCGCGGTGACGAACGTTTCGAAGAATCGCCACGTGCGGCGTGCCGTCAGCCGGAGAGTCCGGCGCTCTTTCTCCGACATCGCTTCGGTCTCTTTTTCGCGCGGCGGGAGGCTCGCACGCCGGGCGACGAGCGGTGATGCCAGCCAGGCGACGACGAAGGGGAGCGCCATGGGGAACGTCCCCTGTCCGGCGGCGGCTGCGGCGATTCCGGCGGCCGATCCGAGCACGAGGGCGCCGGACATGCGGCGGTAGAAGCCGATGAGCTCGAGATCGAGGCCGGCATGCGCCTGTGCCGCCGTGACCCACTCGAGGAGATGACGCTTCGACAGGAAGAGCCGGAAGAGCGTCCGCACGATCGCGTCGGTCATCAACCACGCCTGGTGCGCGAGGACGACCACCGAGAACACGGCACGACCGAGCTCGACGGCGAGGTCGTGTCCGATTCCCCGGAGAAAACTCCGTTTCGCGATGTCGGGGCCGGGTGGAACGATGCCGACGAGAACGGCGAAGAGACCGGGGATCAGGAACGCGGTGAGAATCGCGAAGGTCCACACCGCAGCCGGAGCGCCGGGAAGCACCCAGGCCGCCACGAGCGTCAGGAACGAAGCGGGCGCCGACAGTGAGCGCCGCAGGTTGTCGAGGATCTTCCACTTGCCGATCGCGGAGATCGGGTTTCGCACCGTTCGCCGCGACGCGTCGCGCACGCGGGAGCGCAGCCAGGGAATGAGCTGCCAGTCCCCCCTCGCCCAGCGGTGTGCGCGCGCGGCCGCGAGCTCGTAGTGCGGCGGGAAATTCTCGAAGAGCTCCACGTCGGTTACGAGCCCGGCTCGCGCGAAGAGACCCTCGAAGAGATCGTGGGACAGGAGCGCATCGTCGGGAATCCGTGCGGCGAGCGCCCGCTCGAACTCGTCCACGTCGTAGATTCCCTTTCCGGTGTAGATCCCCTCGCCGAACAGGTCCTGGTAGACGTCGGAGACGGCCGCAGCGTAGGGGTCGATACCCGCGGGCCCGGAGTGGATCTGCTGGAAGAGAGTTCCGGCTCCCGACAAAGGGAGCGTCGGCGTGACCCGAGGCTGCAGGACCGCGTTGCCGTCCACGACGCGCCCGGCCTTCGAGTCATAGAGAGGGCGGTTCAGCGCGTGCGCCATCGTTCCGACGAGCTTCCGGGCGGCGTTTCGAGGAAGCCTCGTGTCGGCGTCGAGCGTCAGGACGTACCGGACCCGCTGGAGCGCGGCGCGGTCGAGGGGTTCGATCGGGAAGAACGTCGTCGCGCCGGCGCCGCGCAGGAGCAGGTTGAGCTCGTGGAGCTTGCCGCGCTTGCGCTCCCATCCCATCCACGTCTTCTCCTTTGCGTTCAGGACGCGCCGCCGGTGGAGAAAGAGAAAGCGACGGCTGCCGTCCGGGAGGTTCCCGTGGCGGCGGTTGAGCTGCTCGATCGCGTCCTTCGCGAGTACGAAGAGCGGCTCATCGTCGTCGGCCAGCTCCTCCGGCGCGTCCTTCCAGTCGGTCAGGAGCGCGAATCGAAGCTCGTCATCGGCGTTCGCGAGGTAGTGGACCTCGAGCCGCTCGACGAGCTCCCGGACCTCCGGCTCGCTCGTCAGGAGCGTCGGCACGACGACGAGGGTGTGCAGCTCGCGCGGGATTCCCTGCTCGAGCGCAAGCTTCGGAAGTCGCCGTGGTCCGACGAGCTCGGTGACGTCGCGGTTGACGATGAAGACCGCGACGTCAGAAGCCGGCACCATCGCGAGCAGCGCGAGCACCAGGAGCTCCCAGCTCGACGCGCCGGCGCCGGCCGAAAGCGCGAGCGGCACGGAGAGCAGCGCGGCGGTCACGACGAGGATCGTCCCGATGTATCCCGCCGTCGCGCTCGCGAAATACGCGCGCCTCAGGTAGTGGCCGATCGGGACGCGGTAGCCGATGTCCCGCTCGAACGCACGGCGACCACCCGAAATCAGGTAGTAGCCGGGGTCCGCGCGGCGGACGTCGGCCGCCGTCACCTCTCCGCGCACGCCCGCGGCCTTCCGCGCGCGTTCGGCGGCGAGCTCGGCGACGGCGATCTCGGAAAGGGTGCTGCGTCTCGAGAGGTCTTCGACCGCGTGCCGGTACCGGTCGCGCGTCGAGAAGTCCATTTCCTCGACCTGCGTGCCCTGACGCAGCGCCTTCTCGACGAGGCTGACCGATTCGAAGAAATCCGCCCAGTCGACCGCCGAGATGAGGCGCATGCTCGTGATCACGTTGCGCACCGTCACGTGTGTGGCGACCTGCTCGTGATGTTCGAGCCGAACGATCTCGTCGGGCGTCAGGCCCTGCGCCTCGATGCGGCGGGTCAGCCAGGCGAGAGCGGGCGTCTGTTCGGGGTCGCGCTCCCGCAGCCGCTGGAGGAGGTGCACCGCAAACGGGATCGACAGCGGCCGGCGCTCGAGCTCCCGCAGGCGCTCCTCCCAGGACGTCGCTCCGGCGGGAGCGATGCCGAGAAGGGAGTCGGCGAGCGCGTCCGCTTCTTCCCGCGCGATCCGGCGGTGGACGATACGCTCCGAGAGACGGCGGAGGTTCTCCACGAGCACGATTCGCAGCGTGATCGCGACCGCCCAGAGCTCTCCCATCGTGAGAGGCGCCGTTCTCTGGTAGGCGAGGACGAACCGGCGGAGAGTCTCCGTCTCGAAACGGCTGTCGGTATGCGCGACGTAATCGAACGTCAGCGCATAGACGCGGGGATAGCCCTCCATCGGTCCGCTCCCGAGCTTCGGGAGCTCGCGGTAGTAACGCGGCGGCAGGTCCTCGCGGATCTCGCGGAGCTGTTCCTCGACGATGTGGAAGTTGTCGACCAGCCACTCCGCAGCGGGCGAGATCGTCCGTTCCTCACGGATCGCCTCGGCGATCGAGCGGTACGACTCCAGCAGGACGCGCCCGTTCTCGCGAAGGCGGGGGAAGAGGAGGCGCCCCCGGCGGAACCCCCGCGCCGAGCGGTGCTCTTCGCCGAGCCGCTCCCCGAACTCCTCGAGGCGCTCGACGGAGAAGAGCTCCGAGCGGACCGGCTCGTCGAGTCCCGGCACCGACAGGATCGTGGACTCGGCTCTCTCAGCCGACATATGCCTCCGGCGGGCTGCGGCGGACCGAGGCC
>DASUAD010000485.1:0-2133 GCA_035763965.1 Thermoanaerobaculia bacterium
GTGCGCGGCTTCGAGAAGCGCGGCGTGCGGTTCGTCCAGGAGCTCGACCAAGTGCCCGAGGGCGCGACCGTCGTGTTCTCCGCTCACGGGATCGCTCCGCGGGTCCGGGAGGAAGCGGCGCGGCGCGGGCTCCGGGTCGTCGACGCGACCTGCCCGCTCGTCACCAAAGTGCACCTCGAGGCGGTCCGGTTCGCGAGGCTCGGATACCGGATCATTCTGATCGGGCATCCCGGGCACGAGGAGGTCGAGGGAACGATGGGCGAGGTCGAGAAGCGGATCTCGCTCGTGTCCACGGTCGCCGAGGCGGAGCGAGTCGAGGTCGAAGATCCGAGCCGTGTCGCCTACGTCACGCAGACGACTCTCTCCATGGAAGACACCCGGCCGATCGTCGAGGCGCTCAAGAGGCGGTTTCCCGCGATCGTCGGCCCGGCGAAAGACGACATCTGCTACGCCACGCAGAACCGCCAGCTCGCGGTCCGTGCGCTCGCGCGCCGGGCGCCGGTCATCCTCGTGATCGGATCGAAGAACTCGTCGAACTCGAACCGCCTGGTGGAGGAGGCCGAGCTCGCGGGCGCGAAGGCTTACCTCGTGGACGACGCTTCGGGCGTGGACCCCGCCTGGCTCGACGGAGCGGAGACCGTGGGAATCACTTCGGGAGCGTCCGCGCCGGAGTTCCTGGTCGACCGGATGGTCTCCTACCTGAAGTCGCTCGGGGCGGAGAGCGTCGAGGATGTCGTCACCGTCGAAGAAGACGTTCACTTTCCGCTGCCGGCCGAGCTCGTGGAAGCCCGCGAGAGGCGCGGCGCCGTCACCCTGCCGACGATTCCGGCCTAGCCGAGACTCGCGAGAGGGCAGTGAGTCGCCGCCTCGAAGGGAAGGTCGCGCTCGTCACGGGCGCCTCCCGGGGGATCGGCGAAGCGATCTCTCGCCGTTTCGCCCGGGAAGGAGCGCGCGTGGCGCTCGCGGCCCGCGACGAGGCGGCCTGCCGGCGGGTCGCGGAAGAGATCGAGAAGGAGGGGGGCGAAGCCCTTCCGGTCGGCTGCGACGTGACGGACCTCGCCTCGATCCGGGAGACGGTCCGGAAGGTGGTCGCGAAGTGGGAGCGGATCGACGTCCTCGTCAACAACGCCGGCCTCGGCGGGCCGACTCCGCTCGAGGACCCCGACGACTCGCGCTGGGACGCGATCATCGCCACCAACCTGACCGCGGTCTTCCGGATGACGCGTGAGGCGGCCCCGCACGTCCCCGACGGGGGAAGGATCGTGAACCTGTCCTCGGTCGTCGGGCGCTTCGGCGTCGCCCGGTTCGGCGCGTACTCCGCGAGCAAGCACGGCGTGATCGGGCTGACGCGGACGTTCGCGCTCGAGCTCGCGAAGCGCCAGATCACCGTGAACGCGATGTGCCCCGGATGGGTCGAGACCGACATGGCGCGCGAGGGGTTCCGGCGACTCGTGGCCCGCGCCGGCGGCGACGAGCAGGCCGGACGCGAGATGGCCGCGGACATGGCCCCGCTCGGGCGTATCGTCTCTGCCGAGGAGGTGGCCGGCCTCGCGGCCTATCTCGCTTCCGAGGAGGCGCGATCGATCACCGGCCAGGCGATCGTGATCGACGGCGGGCAGGTGATGCCGTAGGGGTCAGGCGCAGCCTTTGGCTTTATTGCGGAATGGTGTCTTGATGAGATGGATCGGGCGCGGATTCTTCGACGTCTGGCTCCAATAAGGCCAAAAGGCCTGCCTGACCCCGTCCGGGCCGGGGCGATCCTCGCCCTGGTCGCGGCGATCGCGTTCTGGCCCGTCGTCTCCGGCGCCCGCTCCTTCCTTCACTGGGACCTCCGCTACGAGCACGTTCCGGTCTGGCACGTGACGCAGCAGGCCCTCCTGTCGGGAGAGTCGCCCTGGTGGATCGAGGGCCAGTACTGCGGAAACCCGCTCCTCTTCCACCAGGAGGCGCCGCTTTTCTATCCGCTGACGGCGCCTTTGCTCGCGACCGGCGCTCCCGCGCACCGGCTCGCCGATCTCTTCACGCTCTTTCACCTCTGGCTCGCCGGTTTTTCGGTCTTCCTCCTCCTCCGGGAGCTCGACGTCGACTCCGGTCCGGCGCTCTTCGGCGGGGTGGCGTGGATGCTCGGCGCGA
>DASUAD010000486.1:0-4206 GCA_035763965.1 Thermoanaerobaculia bacterium
TCCGGCGACACCATCAACGAGTTCCCTTTCTTCACCTTCTTTCACGCCGACCTGCACCCTCACCTGCTCGCGTTTCCCTTCTTCGTCGCCGCGTTCCCGCTGGCGGACCGGTGGATCGAAACGGGTCCCGGCGAACCCGAAGCCCGGGCGGAGAAGCCCGAAGGCGGGCGATGGGCGTGGCTCGCCCCGGCCGCGAGTTTTCTCCTTCTCGCGCTCGCGGTGGCGACGGCAATCGCGGCGAACCTCTGGAACGCACCGGCGCTCGCCATCCTGCTCGTGTTCGCGGGAGCCGTACGCGCGACCCGCGGCCAGCGGATTCCACGGTTCGGCGCCGCCGCCGCCGGCGCCTTCACGGGCTTCGGCGCTCTCGTCGCCGCACTCCTGCTCACGCAGCCTTATCGAGCGTCGTACCGTCTCCCTTACAACGGCATCGGCCGGACCCACGCGGTCTCGGGTCTCTTCGAGTTCCTCGGGGTCTGGGGAATCCTCTTCGCCGTCGCGGCCGTCGGCCTCCTGATGGAGCGACCCGAGGAGACCGAGGATGCTCGCCGGCGGCGGGACTTCTTCGTCGCGCTCGCGGCGGCCGTGTCGATCCTGCTCGGGTTCGCCCGGAAGACGCCCGCGCTCGCCCCGATTCTCTTTCTCGCCTTCCTGGCGGCCCGCGCGGCATGGCGTTCCCTGACGCGCGACCGGGATCGCGAGGCCCTCTTCGCCGCCTTCCTCAGCCTCCTCGGGCTCGGCATCATTGCCGGCTGCGAGCTCGTCTACTTCAAGGACAACTACGGTGAGAAGCTCCATCGGATGAACACGATTTTCAAGTTCTACCACCAGGCCTGGCCGCTCGTCGGCATCGGCGCCGTCGCGTTCGCCGAGCGCGCGTGGCGTGCGACGGAGCGGCCGCGACGCTCGCTCGCGCTCATCCTCGGGACCGCGGTCTTCGCCGCCGCGCTCTACCCGGCGACCGCCCTGGTGTCGCGCCTCCGACAGCACGAAGGTCGTTTCACGCTCGACGCCCGAAGTGCGCTCGAGCGCCGAAATCGCGGGGACCTCGAGGCGATCGAGTGGCTCGGCAAGAACGCGCCGCGGGGCTCGGTCGTCATGGAGGCCTCGGGAGATCCGTACTCCGAGTTCGCGCGCATCTCCTCGCACACGGGGATCCCGACCGTGCTCGGCTGGGCGAACCACGAAGGGCTCTGGCGCTCGAACGACGCCGAGGTGACGAATCGCCTCGAGCAGATCAGTCGCTTCTACTCGTCGGGCGATCCGGGAAGCGGCCGGCAGATCCTCCAGCGCTATCACGTCACGCACGTCGTCCTCGGGGCCCTCGAGCGGAGCCGGTATGGCTCCGCCGACGGAATTCAGAATTTCCCGTTCCTGCAGAAAGTCCACTCCGGGACCACCAGCGTGTTCCGGGTCCTGCCGACGCCATGAGAGTTCTCATGGCACTCGATTACTACCGGCCCAACATCTCGGGCCTGACGCTCTACGTGGAGAGCCTCGCGAAGGGTCTCGCCGCACGCGGGCACGACGTCACGGTGCTGACCCATGCGCACGCTCCGGGCCTCGCGGCGGAAGAAAGCGACGACGGGGTGCGGGTCGTGCGCGCGCCCGTCCTCGCGCGCGCCGGAAAGGCGTTGATCTCGCCGGCGATCGTCGCGGCCGCCCGGCGCGAGCTCGCCCGCGCGGACGTCCTGCACCTGCACTCGCCGCTCGTCAACGCAGTGCCGCTCGCGCTTGCCGCCCGCGCGGCGAAAGTTCCGATCATCGTGACCTACCACTGCGATTTGAAGCCGCCCCCAGGGATCGTGCAGCGCGTCATCGAGACGCTCGCCCGGGGCTCGCAGGACTTCGCGCTCGGTCGCGCGAACACGATCGTCACCTACACCGAGGACTATGCGCGGCACACGCCGTCGCTCGCGAAACGGATTTCGAAGGTCCGGTGGATCCTGCCGCCGGTGGTCGACCCGCGCGGGAGCGGACGGAGCCGCGAAGAGATCCGCGAGCGTTATGGCGTCCGCGGGAAGCCGGTCCTCCTCTTCCTCGGCCGGTTCGCCGAGGAGAAGGGGTTGCCGTACCTCGTCGGCGCGCTGCCCGAGATCCGGCGCCGTTTCCCGGAGACGGCGCTCGTGCTCGCCGGGGAGAAAGACCGCGTCCCCGGGGAGACGGTGGGCGAACGGCTGGCGCCGCTCCTCGCGGATCCCTCATCCGGAGTGGTCGCAACCGGATCCGTGCCGCCCGAACAGATCGCCGACCTCTTCCGGATCGCCGACCTGCTGGTTCTCCCGTCGACCAACTCGACGGAGTCGTTCGGTCTCGTCCAGGTCGAGGCGATGCTCGAGGGCGTGCCCGTGGTCGCGTCGGATCTGCCCGGCGTGCGCCAGCCGGTCCGGATGACCGGGATGGGAGAGATCGCCCCGATCGGCGACGCGGCGGGGCTGGCGCGCCAGATCGTTCGCGTCCTCGAGTCGCCCGATTCCTATCGCCGGCCGCGCGAGGAGATCCGGTCCCGCTTCTCGATGGAGCGAACGATCTCCGACTACGAGGACGTCTACCGTTCCGCCGCGGGAGCCGCGCGTTGACCCGGACCCCCCCGTCTTCCCGCGAGATCCTTCGCGCGCACCTGCGCGAGATGCCGCTTCACCGCGTGATCATCCGGTCGATCGAAGCCTCGATTCTCTCGTCGGTCGACTACCCGCGCCCGATTCTCGACATCGGCTGCGGCGACGGTCACTTCGCCGCGGTCGTGTTCCCGGAAGGCGTGGACGTCGGGATCGACCCGGGCATGGACGAGGCGGTCGAGTCCCGCGGTCGCGGCGTGTACCGGATGGTCCTCCGGGCCGACTCGACGGTGATGCCTTTCCCGGACGAATTCTTCGGGTCGGTCGTCTCCAACTGCGTGTTCGAGCACATTCCCGACATCGACCGGACGATCTCGGAGATCGGGCGCGTCTTGAAGCCCGGCGGGCGCTTCGCGACGACCGTGATCGCCGACAGCTTTCGGAATCTCCTGACGAGCCACCGCGCATGGGCGCGCCTGGGCTTGTCGCGACTCCACCGGAGCTACGTCGATTGGTTCAACCGAAAAGCGATTCACTATCACTTCGACCCTCCCGAGACTTGGATCGGGAGGTTCGAGCGGGCCGGGCTGCGCGTCGAACGATGGCGCTACTACATGTCTCCCCGCGCGACCCGGGCCTTCCACCGGGCGCACTACCTGAGCCTTCCGCACCTGGTGTCCCGGCGGTTGACGGGGCGATGGGTACCGTTTCCGCGGCTGTTCGACCGCCCGTTCTGGATCCGCCGCTACCTACCCCTCGTCGAAGAGTCCCCGCCGGAGCTTGGTTCCTGCATCGCGTTCGTCTGCTCACGGGGCTAGAATGACCGGCTTTCACAAACTTCGGAAGGAGCTTTGGGTTCCATGAGGGTCCTGATCACCGGAGGAGCCGGCTTCATCGGCTCGAACGCCGCCCGGCGTCTTTGCGAGCTCGGCCACGACGCCGTGCTCTTCGACAACCTTTCCCGGCCGGCGGCCCGCTACAACCTCCGCTGGCTTCAGAGCCTGTATCCCGGCGTCCGGTTCGTCCAGGGGGACGTTCGCAACGAGAACGACCTGCGGATCGTCGAGCGGGAGGACTTCGACGCCATCCTGCACCTCGCGGCCCAGGTCGCGGTGACGACGTCGATCGCGAACCCGGTCGAAGACTGGGGCTCGAACGCGCTCGGAACCTTCCGGGTTCTCGAGGCGCTGCGTCACCGGTATGCCTCGGCCCCGGAGAAGGCGCCACTTCTCGTCTACTCTTCGACGAACAAGGTCTACGGGCACCTGACTTCGGGCGAGACGCTCCGCGACGGACGCTGGGACCTCGCGACCGCGACGGACGGAGTCTCGGAATCCGAAACGCTCTCCTTCGAGTCTCCCTACGGGTGCTCGAAAGGCTCCGCGGACCAGTACGTCGTGGATTACCACCGCAGCTACGGACTCCCCACGGTTTCCTTTCGACAGTCGTGTATCTGGGGAACGAGACAGTTCGGAGAAGAAGATCAGGGCTGGGTCGCGTGGTTCGCGCTCGCCGCCGCGTTCGGGCTGCCGATCACCATCTACGGCGACGGCCTGCAGGTGCGCGACCTGCTCTGGGTGGACGATCTCGTGGACGCCTACCTCGCCGCGATCGGGCGGCGCGACACCGTCGCCGGGCGTGCTTACAA
>DASUAD010000487.1:0-3114 GCA_035763965.1 Thermoanaerobaculia bacterium
CGAAGTCCGGGACCTCGACCTCCCGACGGTCGAGGTCGCGCCCGACGACTGGCCCGCGGTCGCGAGGTTCCTCCGGGACGATCCGGAGTGCCGCTACGACCTCTTCCTCGACCTCGCCGGCGTGGACAACGCCCGGCGAACCGGACGGCCGACGCGCTTCGAGGCCGTCGTCCACCTGCACTCGCTCTCCCGCGACGAGCACGTCCGCGCGAAGGTGATCCTGCCCGACGGCGCGGAGCCGCCGGAGCTGCCGTCGGTCATCGATGTCTGGCCCGCGGCGAACTGGTTCGAGCGCGAGGCCTACGACCTGTTCGGGTTCCGGTTCGAGGGACATCCCAACCTCCGGCGGCTGCTGGTCCACGACGCCTTCGTCGGACACCCCCTGCGCAAGGACTACTCGCCGGGTCAGCGCTGGTTCTTCGCGGAAGAAGACCTGCGGATGCCGGCATGGGCCGTCCACACCGAGGAGAAGGCGGGTCACTTCGAGACGCAGACGATCTCGATCGGGCCGTCTCACCCCGCCACGCACGGGATCATCCATCTCGTCGCCCGTCTCGACGGCGAGAGCATCACGCGCGCCGAGACGCAGATCGGATACATGCACCGCTGCTTCGAGAAGATGTCGGAGACCCACACCTGGAACCAGGTGATCCCTTATTGCGACCGCCTGAACTACGTGTCGTCGATGATCAACGGCGTCGGTTACGTGCGCACGGTCGAGAAGATGCTCGGCATCGAGATCCCGGAGCGCGGCCGGCTCGTGCGGACGATCCTGTCGGAGTTCTCGCGGATCATGGACCACTGTGTGAACATCGGGACGAACCTCGTCGATATCGGCGGGTTGACGAACTTCTGGTACCTGTACCAGCCTCGCGAGTCGATCTACGGCCTGCTCGAAGCCTGCTGCGGCGCCCGGCTCACCGTCTCGTACGTGCGCGTCGGCGGGCTCGCGATCGACGTGCCGGACGACTTCGTCGCAAGGAGCCGGGCGCTTCTCGAGTCGATCCCGAAGTTCGTGGATGACGTCGAGCGGCTCGTCACGCGAAACCGGATCGCGCGGAATCGCCTTGCCGGCACGGGCGTCGTGACGAAGGAGCAGGCGATCGGGTGGGGGTTCACCGGCCCGATGCTCCGCTCGGCCGGCGTCGCCTACGACGTACGGCGCTCGCGGCCCTACGACTTCTACGATCGCTTCGACTGGGACGTGCCGGTCGCCAGCGACGGCGACAACTTCGCCCGCTACCTCGTTCGCATGGAGGAGATCCGTCAGTCCTTGAAGATCATCCGTCAGGCGCTCGACGTCTTTCCCGCGTCCGGACCGGTGAACTCCGACGACTGGCACGTCGTCCTCCCGCCGAAGGACGCCGTGTATCACGACATGGAGTCGCTCATCTATCACTTCAAGCTGATCATGGAAGGGATCCGCGTGCCGAAAGGGGAGCGCTACGAGTGGATCGAGGGCGCAAACGGCGAGCTCGGCTTCTACGCGATCTCCGAGGGAGGGGCGGGACCGTATCGAGTGAAGGTGCGGCCTCCGTGTTTTCCGATAATGGCCGCTTTCGAGAACATGATCGTCGGGGGGACGATCTCCGACGCCGTCGCGACGCTCGGGACGCTGAACGTCGTCGCGGGGGAGCTCGAGCGATGAGCGGCGTCGTCGACGTCGGAGCCCGACGGTCCCGGAAGCTGACAATCTCGGAGTGGCTCTACATTCCCGAGATCCTGAAGGGCATGGCCGTGACGATGCGGCACTTTCTCCGGAACCTGGTCGCGATCCGGCGGTTGCCGACGATCCTGTATCCTGAGCAGAAGCGCGACTACTCCGGCCGTTTCCGGGGAAAGCACATCCTGACGACGCGCGACGACGGGACGCTCAAATGCGTCGCGTGCTACATGTGTGCGGAGGCCTGTCCGGCCGAGTGCATCACCATCGTAGCGGGCGAGCATCCGAAGATCTCCTACGAAAAATACCCGGTCGTCTTCGACATCGACATGCTGCGGTGCGTCTACTGCGGGTTCTGCGTGGACGCGTGCCCGAAGGACGCGATCTGGATGACGCGAAACTACGAGCTGGCCTTCTTCAACCGCAGCGAGGCGGTGTTCGGAATCGACAAGCTGATCGCGAAGCCGGGGCTGCCGGTCAAGGACGGAGTCGGATACCGTCCTTACTACCCCGGGGATGGCACGCGGCCGCCGGGCGACGCGTCGAGCTCGCCGGTCATCCCGGGAGACGGGGAGCGCGAGAAGCTGCGCGAGAAGGGTCTCGATCTGCACCACACGGCCGGCCCCGGTCCGTTGAACGCGGCAAGTTTAGCGGTCGCTCGACGCGACCGGTAGAGAGTAAACGGCGGCCGAGCAGCATCCCATGGCAAGAAGCTACAGCTTCTCGACTCGAACCAGGGCGTTGTAATCGGGCTCTCGGGACTCGGGGTCCACTTCGGTCGGTGAGAGAAGTCGCAATCCCTCGGGCCAGTGCACCTCGAGGTTGCCGGGCTTGATCGGCGCGAACTTCACGAAGCCGAGGAACTCGCCGGAGTCCGACACGAGCCGGACGCCCGTCCCATCGGCGAGTGAAAGCGTCGTCGCATCGGCCGCGCTCATCAGAACGTCGTAGCCGCGCGGCGTCGGTCAGGGGATCGACTGCCGCTGGACCATCGAGTTGAACTGCTTGCCGCGCCGGGTCGACACGACGAACCGGCCGTCCACGCGTCTCTCCGGCGGGTGAGACACCGCCGCGAAGTGCGCCTTCCCGTCCGGGGTCGCGAAACGGCCGTCCGCGTAGAGGGCTTCTCCGCCCCACTGGACCGCATCGCCCTGCTTCTCGAGCTTCTCGATGCCGGCGTAGAGCGGGATCGCGCGCGCGATCTCCGCGCGGATCTCGGCCGTCGAGCCGAACCGGACTTTCACCGCATCGGCAGGCCTCACCCGCGCGCACACATCGCCGAAAACTTCCCACTCGGGCCGCGCATTTCCGATCCGCCGGCCGGGAATCTCGGGCGAGAAGATGATGCGCCGCTCCGTCGAGGTCTCGGTGACGCCGCCCGGCATCTCATAGCGGGTCGTGGCGGGCAGCAGGAGAACCGTATCGGACGGATCGACCAGCATCGAGGAGTT
>DASUAD010000488.1:0-3777 GCA_035763965.1 Thermoanaerobaculia bacterium
TGGACCCTGCACCCGATCGTCTATTTCTGGTTGATTCCGGCGTACGTCGCGCTCTACGCGATCGTGCCGAAGGCCGCGGGCGGATACCTCTTCTCCGATGAGATGGCGCGCGTCGTGTTCGTCATGCTGCTGGTCTTCAGCTTGCCGGTCGGCCTGCACCACATCTTCGTCGATCCGGAGCAGGCGGCGGGCTGGAAGCTGATGCACGCGTTCGGGACGTTTCTGGTCGCTCTTCCGACACTCCTGACGGGATTCACGGTCGCTGCCTCGCTCGAAACGGCGGGGCGGCTGCGCGGCGGACGCGGTCTCTTCGGGTGGATCCGCGCTCTTCCCTGGGGCGAGCCGGTGGTCGTGGGTGGAATCCTCGCGGCGCTGCTGCTCCTGCCCGGCGGTTTCGGCGGCCTGATCAACGCGTCCTATGCGATGGACGCCATGGTCCACAACACCATGTGGATCCCGGCGCACTTTCACCTGATCTTCGGAGGCTCCGTCGTCATCGTCTACATGGCGAGCGCGTACTTCCTGTGGCCGAAGCTGACCGGACGACGGCTTCCGTCGCGCCGCATGGCGACGACGCAACTGTGGCTGTGGTTCGTGGGGATCCTCGCGCTGACGATCCCGTGGCACCTCGTGGGTCTCCAGGGAATGCCGCGCCGCACCGCGTACAACCCGTACGACCCGCACATCGTCGCGGGCTGGCGTCCGTACACGGGCGCGATGATCGTCGGCGGAGTCATCCTGACCGTTTCGGGACTGATGTTTCTCCTCAATCTCCTGGTGATCCACCGCAGCCGGGAGCCCGAGCCGGACCGCGTGGTGACCTACGCGGAGACGGTCGAGCCGGTCCTGACCGTCCCCGGGCTCTTGAACGGTTTCACGATCTGGAACTGGCTGCTGCTCGTTCTCATGGTGCTCGCGTTCGCGTATCCGATCGGGCAGTTCTTCTTTGTCGACGTGCACAAGGTTCTCGCCTGGGGCCCGCGGTGAGGCTGCTGCGGCGCACGGCGCTCGTCCTCTCGGGAGCGCTCGTCGGAGCGACTACGCTGTTCAGCGGGCCGTCGTCCCGCGTCGCGTGGACGGTCGAGACGGTCAAGCTCGCCCGCGGCGGCGACGTCGCAAGAGGCCGGAAGCTCCACGGGGACTGCGCGGGTTGTCACGGCGACGCCGGAAACGTGGATATCCCCGACGTTCCGGACCTCGGAGGACAGGATCCCCTCTATCTCTACAAGCAGCTCGCGGACTACAAAGCGGCGACGCGCGCGAGCTCGATCATGAACGACGCGGTGGCGGCGCTTTCCGATCGCGACATGGCCGACCTCGCCGCGTTCTATGCCGCCTCCCCGAAGCCCCCGCAGGCGAAAGGCGCGCCGGCGGCGCTCGACGCCACGGTCACCAGGCTCGCCTCGATCGGAGACGGCGTGCGCCTGATCCCGGCCTGCGATGCGTGCCACGGCGAGCGCGGCGAGGGCAACCCGCGTTTCTACGGGATGCCGGCGCTTCGGAACCAGAAGCTCCAGGACCTCGCCGTGCAGCTGCGCGCGTTCCGGTCGGGGGAGCGCGGGAACGACGTCTATCGCGTGATGCGCGACGTCTCGAAGAATCTCTCCGACGCGGAGATCGCCGGCCTCGCCGCCTACTACTCGGGCGGACACCCGAGCGAGGCGCCGGCTCCGGGACAGTAAAGATGTCTTAAAGCGGGGCGATAAGAGTCAGCCTCCCGAAGTGCTAACGAGGTCGTCCAGTTAAGGGCGCCTCAAACGACAGGAGGCTGACGATGTGGAACTGTGGCATCGACGTCGCGCTCAAATCAAGCTCGGTGTGCGTACTGGACGGGCGAGGTCGGATTGTTCTTGAGAAAGTCGTGTCGACTGACGAGGTTGGGTTCGGCAGCGTGTTGGGAGCTCGTCGGCGGATGCGGTGCGTGCTGGAGGCGGGGCCTCTGGCGGAGTGGATCTCGCAGCTCATCGAGCAAATGGGCCACGAGGCTGTGGTCATCGATCCGCGCAAGGCGACGGGAGTGATCCGGACCAAGAAGAAGACCGATCGGCTGGATGCGCGCAACCTGGCACGGATGGGTCGAACGGGCTGGTACACGAAGGTGCACCGCAAGTCGGCCGAGGCGCGTGCGACTCGGACGTTCTTGCAGGCCCGTCAGGGGCTGGTTGAGACCGCACTTGCGCAGGGGTCGAGGATCCGGGGGCTTTTGCGAGCGCACGGGGTCAAGCTGGGAGAGGTCAAGGAGTCGGAGTTTGCTTCCCGGGTTAAGCAGCTGGCTTGTGAGAAAGGCGAGTGGCTCTGGGACATGCTCGAGCCACTCGTCGAGGTGCGGCGGCTGGCGCTTGGGGCATCCGAGCAGATGCGTCGGCAGCTGGTTCGTCAGAGTTCGGCAGACGGCGTCTTGCGCCGTTTGATGAGTGTGCCGGGAGTCGGCGCCCTGACGGCAGCGGCTTTCCGATCGACCATCGACGATCCCTACCGGTTCCGCTCGAGCAAGCAGGTCTCAGCGTATGTCGGGTTGGTGCCGTCAGTGGCTCAGTCGGGTCAGATGGAGGTCCACGGCCACATCACCCGAGAAGGGGACGGGTTGCTTCGGAGCTACCTGGTCGAGGCAGCACATATCCTGTTGACTCGCACACGGAGGAGCTATCGGCTAAAGCTGTGGGGATTGAAGCTAGCGAAGAAGAAGGGGCACGGGAAGGCTCGCGTCGCGGTGGCGCGCAAGCTCGCGGCACTGCTCCACCGTCTCTGGATCACGGAGGAGTCGTACCAAGCGGCCTGAGCGCCACAAGGGAGGACTAGAGAAGCAGTAATTGCGACAAGCTGAGAAAGGGGCTCGGAGCGTCCGGATCGCGCATCTGTCCTGGAGCTCGACTCCGTGAAAAGATTGCGACCGGTCCCTCCGAAAACATCCTGTGGCGCTCAGCGACCACGAAGTGAAGCCTGAACCACCCCTTCCTCAGCTCTCACGCAAGGGGGGCTTGACCGACATACCCCGCTTTAGTGAAGGGGACAGATCTATTTTTCTGACGGCGAGAGACGCCTCCGAAAAATAAATCTGTCCCCATTTTTCCAAAAATAAATCTGTCCCCATTTTTCGGAGCGCGACGGCTACTGCAGAGGCAGCCGGCCCGCGAACCCCTCCTCGTAGCCGTGGAAGTACTCGAGCGAAGGCTCGGGATATTTCCAGCAGTAGTACCCGGCACCCGAGTCGAAGTCGACGAGCCAGAGGCCCTTGATCTCGGCGCCCAGCGCGAGGATCTCCCGCGCCCACTCCCCCACGACTCCCTGGCGCTCCTCCTCGGCCTCCTCGGTCTCCGCGACGCGCGCGAACCGGAAAACCGCTTCGGAGGTGATCTCCTTCACTTTCGGGAGGAGCGAGCGCGCTTCGTCGAGAGTGAAGACCTTCTTCTGGGGAGAGGAGAGCGCGACGAGCTCCGCGCCGCCCGAGGTGAGCCCGCGTTCGCGCACCACCCGGATCAACCGGGCGACCGCGTCCGCGTCCTCGCCCGAAGCGCCTTCGACGTATGACTCGAGGGCGGCGAGCGCTTCCTCGGTTCGGCCGCTCTTCAGGAGAAGGAGGCCGCGCTCGCGCTGGTAGGTGATCTCCTCGGGATCGAGGACCTCGGCCCACCGGACCGTCTCGAGGGCGTCCGCGTACTTTTCCCGGCGCTCCCAGGAGCGGCGCAGGTTGGACAGGACCCGGGCGAGCACCGAGCGCTCGGTATCCGGCGCGAAGATCTCGTCGGGAAGCGCGAGCGGCGACCCGAAGACCGCGCT
>DASUAD010000489.1:0-6313 GCA_035763965.1 Thermoanaerobaculia bacterium
CCTCATCGGGAGCCTCGCGCACGCGCGAATGCTCCGCGAGACCGGCATCGTGACGCCGGAGGACGGGGCGGCGATCCTTTCGGGTCTCTCGTCGATGCTGTGGGACGTCGAGGATGGCCGGCTTCCGGTCGAAGGCGACGAAGAGGACGTTCACTCGTGGATCGAGCGGAGGCTCTTCGAACGGATCGGCGAGCCGGCCGGCCGCCTCCACACGGCGCGCAGCCGCAACGATCAGACGGCGACGGCGCTGCGTCTCTTCGTCCGCGGGGAGATCGAGCGCGCGGTGGATGCGCTCGTCTCGCTCGAGGAGGCCTGGGTCGCGGCCGCGCGTGAGCACGTCGAGACGTGGCTCCCGGGATACACGCACCTCCAGCGCGGGCAGCCGATCAGTCTCGCCCATCATCTGCTCGCCCACTTCTGGTCGCTCGCCGAGGACCGGCGGCGCTTCGTCGCCGCCTACCGGTCCGCGGGTGTCTCCCCGCTCGGCGCCGGCGCGCTCGCGGGATCGCCGCATCCGGTCGACCCCAGGCGCTCGGCGCGCCTCCTCGGATTCGACGACGTCTTCGCGAACAGCATCCACGCCGTCTCGGATCGTGACTACGTCGTCGAGGCGGCCTTCGCCGCCGCCCTCGCGGGGATCCACCTCTCGCGCTGGGCCGAGGAAGTCGTTCTCTGGACCTCGTCGGAATTCGGGTTCGCGTCGCTCGACGACTCGGTATCGATGGGGTCGAGCCTCATGCCGCAGAAAAGGAACCCGGAACCGGCGGAGCTCGTGCGCGGGAAGGCCGGCCGCATCGTGGGAGACCTGACGGCGCTCCTCGTCGTCCTGAAGGGGCTCCCGCTCGCCTACGACAGCGACCTGCAGGAGGACAAGCACGCGGTCTTCGACGCGCTCGACACCGCGCGGGCCTGCCTCGAGGCTTCCCGAAGGATCTCGACGGGTCTCGTTTTCCACCCCGATCGAATGGCCGCCGCGCTCGATGCCGGACACGCGACCGCCACCGATCTCGCGGACTATCTCGTTCGAAAGGGCGTCCCGTTCCGGACGGCGCACGAGCAGGCGGGCCGGGCGGTCCGGGAGGCGGAGAAGCGCGGCGAACGACTCGCCGACCTTCCGCTCGACGTGATGCGGCGCGTCTGCCCGGCCGCCGGGGACGACTTCCGCTCGGTGCTTTCGCCGGAGAGCTCCGTTCGGGCGCGCCGCTCCGGCGGCGGCCCCTCGCCCGACGCGGTCGCGCTGCAGCTCGAGCTCGCGGATCGGGAGATTGCATCCGGCCGCGACTGGCTCGCCCGCCGACAGCCGCCGCCGATCTATCGCGCGCACCTCCGCGGACGCCTGCTCTCGGAGGACGTCGAATGAACCGCACGTCGCGGGAACGGGCGATCCTCGACATCGTCTCCGAGCACCCGATCGGCACGCAGGACGAGCTCGCCCGGGAGCTCGCGAGGCGCGGCGCCTCGGTGACCCAGGCGACCGTTTCTCGCGACGTCAAGCGTCTCGGCCTCGTCAAAGTCGCCGGGGCGGACGGCGCGTATCGCTATGCCGTCGCGAACGGCGTCGGCGGCGCCCCCGCTTCGGCCGAAGAGAACCTGCGAAGCGCGTTCCGCGAGTTCGTCACCGGGCTCGACGGGGGCGAGGCCTTCTTCGTCGTCAAGACGCTCCCGGGACGCGCGAACGCGGTCGGCATCGCGATCGACGAGGCGAATCGCCCCGCCCTCGCCGGAACGATTGCCGGCGACGACACGATCCTCGTGATCGTGCGAAAGGCGCGCGACCGTGATCGCGCGCGGCAGGAGTTCGAGAAGCTCCTCGCCTGACTTCGAGCGGTTACGCGACCCGCACCTGCCGCCGAACGGTCGGCGGGACGCGCTCGTCGGGCGTCAGGATCCCGCGGAAGTTCAACGGGTCGGCCGCCGAAACGACGAGCGGCGGCGGGTTCGGCGCCGACGCGTCGCGCCGGCGGACGTCGCGCAGCATCGTGACCGCCTCCGGCAGGGCGTACTGCTCGCCGTCGAAGCCGGCGACGAATCGCCCGCCCCGCACCTCTCCCCGCGCCTCGAGGAGCCGGCAGGCGCGCGCGACGTCGCGCCACGGAAGGGGTTGCTTCTCGCGAGCGAGCGTCCTGCGGAACACGACCCCGGTCCGGTGGAGCAGCCGCCGCGCGACGAATTCGGCGGACGGCGGCGACGCAGTCGGGCCGCCGAGCACCGTCCAGCGGCCGCCGGGCAGGGCCCCGACCCGGCGGCGGCCCGCCGGCACGATCAGCCATCGCAACCCGGCAAACGAGTCGCACGTCACGCGCCCGAGGCCGATCAACTCCGCCAGCCCTTCCTCGACGAGCGATTTCGAGAACCCGGTCGCGCGCACGAGCTCCTGCAGGAACACCGCGCCGCTCTTCGTGAGCGCATCCTGGACCTCGCGCGCGGTGCGGCCCGGTTCGCGGGCGGCGCTCTCGCCCGATCCGAGAGCCGCCCAGCTTTCGAGGTCCTCCCGCGGCACGAGACAGATCGGCGTTCTCCGGATGGGGCCGGAACCCGTCCCCCAGAGCCGGCCCCACGTCACCTCACCGGAGAACGTCACGGCATCGAGCCACTCGCGCCGGTAGCCGCGGACTCGCGCGGGGAAGATGTTGGCTTCCCATGCCGCGGCGGGAACCTCGAACCCGGCGAGCTGTGCGACGACTTCGGCGACGCCGCGCGGCCCGTCCAGGCGGTACGCCGGATCCACGTGCTGCCAGCACGCCAGGAAACGCAGGAACTGCGCGGCGCTGACCGGTTCGATCTCGCGTCGGAGCCGGTCGAGCGTGTACCGGTGAATGCGCGCGAGGAGCCTCCGGTCGCACCACGCGGCGCGTCCCTCGATCCGGGTGCGCAGGACGGCGCCCTCCGATTCGAGCTCGACGAACAGCGGATCGTCGTCCACGACGGGTCCGAGTGCCTCCATCCTTCCGCGCAGGATCGTCTTCGGATCGCGCGACGCCTCGGCCGCGAACCAGCGATCCCCTTCCTCGACGACGCGCCGGGCGGCTGCGAGCTCGTCGAGCCACGGCTGCCACGGCCGCGCCTCTTCCACGGTCACGTATCCCATCCAGAGGAGCGCCTCGTGCACTTCCTCGGCGCTCTCGGGGCGGGGCCACGCCTCCGCGCGCACGCGGGCGATGGCATCCGGGTCGAGCGAGCCGAGCCCGTCGGAGCTCCGGGCGTCGAGGAGACGCCGCGACGAGACGGCCTGCGTGCGCCGCTCCTCGAGAGGCGCATCGTCGAGGAAGCTGTAAGGCTGCGATGAGA
Source organism: Thermoanaerobaculia bacterium (assembly GCA_035763965.1). Taxonomy (GTDB): domain Bacteria; phylum Acidobacteriota; class Thermoanaerobaculia; order UBA5066; family Gp7-AA6; genus Gp7-AA6. The sequence goes on from DASUAD010000489.1 coordinate 3,289, forward strand.
GGATTCCCCGCGCGAAGGCGGAAGGCTCGACGGTGTCCACGGCTCGCCGCTCGATCGAACCGTCGCGAAGTCCGCGCAGCACCTCGAGGAACCCGTCGACGTCCGTCGCCTCGGTCAGGCAGTCCTCGACGGTCTGCCGCACGATCGGGTGCTCCATCGGGACCTCGAGCGGGCCGCCGGGCAGCGTTTCGGGACAGGCCAGGACCTGAGGAAACGCCGCGGCGAGCAGGTCGTTCGCGCGCATGCGGAGCAGGTTCGCCGGCACCCTCTTCCCGTTTCGGGAACGTTCGAGGAGGAGCGAGCGCTGCGCATTCCAGCGCCATCGCGTCTCGAACATCGGTGCGGGAAGAAGCGCCTGCACGAGCACGTCGCGCGCGGTGTTGGGGTGAAGGTATTCGAAGACCTGCTCGAGCGCGAAGCTGTGCTGCGGTCCGAGCGACAGGACGATCGCTTCCTCGTTCGACGCGGCCTGAAGCTCGAACCCGAACCCGACGCAGAACTTCTTGCGGAGCGCGAGCCCCCAGGCGCGGTTGATCTTCGAACCGAACGGCGCGTGCACGACGAGCTGCATGCCTCCGCTCTCGTCGAAGAAGCGCTCGAGGATGACCCGTTTCTGGGTCGGAACCGCTCCGAGAGCGCGCCGTCCGGCGGCGACGTAGTCCGCGATCTGAACCGCCGCGCCCGCCGGCAGAGCGTCTCCGCACGTCGCGCGAAGGTCGTCGAGCGCTTCGCGCTCTCCGTCGGGGCATTCCTCGCGCAGCGCTCCGATCTCGGCGGCGAGCTCCCGGGTCCGGCCCGGCGCCTCGCCGAGCCAGAACGGCAGGCTCGGGGGAAGACCTTTCGCGTCCGCGACCCGGACGGTCCCCGGTTCGACCCGAAGGATGCGCCAGGAGGCGTTGCCGAGCTGGAAGATGTCGCCGCGGTTCGACTCGATCGCCCAGTCCTCGTTGACTGTCCCGACGAGAGTCCCTTCGGGCTCCAGCCGCACCTGGTAATCCGCCGTGTCGGGGATCGCGCCGCCCGAGAGCAGCGCCGCGAGACGCGCGCGCCGGGTCGCCATGACCCGTCCGTTCACTCCGTCGCGATGAAGGAGCGCGCCCCGGCCGGAGCAGTGGAGCGCGACGACGTCGTCGAACTCTTCACGCGAGAGATCGCGGTACGGCCAGGCGCGCCGGAAGACTTCGAACAGCTCGCGTTCCTCCCACGGTCCCGCCACGCACGCGGCGACGACCTGCTGGGCGAGGATGTCGAGCGGGCGGGAGGGAATCGGGGTCCGGTCGAGGATCGCGCGGCGGATGCATCGAACGAGCGCGGCTCCCTCGACGAGCTCGTCGAGAGTCAGCGGGAAGAGCCGTCCCTTCGGAACCTTGCGGAGCGCGTGACCGGCCCGCCCGACGCGCTGGAGAAAGGTGGCGATCGAGCGCGTGGCTCCGACCTGGATCGCGAGGTCGACGTCACCGATGTCGATCCCGAGCTCGAGAGACGCCGTCGCGACGAGCGCGCGGAGTCTCCCGCTCTTCAAACGCTCCTCGGCGTCGAGGCGGCGATCCCGCGAAAGGCTCCCGTGATGGCTCGTCACCGCGGCTTCGCCGAGGAGCTTCGTCAGCTGTCCCGCGATCCGCTCCGCCATCTTGCGCGTGTTGACGAACACGAGCGTCGTGCGGTGCGCGGAAACGAGCTCTCCGATGCGGGCATGGATTTCCGCCCACTGCTCGTGCGAGCACACCGTGCCGAGGGGCGACGGCGGGACCTCGATCCCGAGGTCGAGCTCGCGGAAGGTTCCCGCGTCGACGAGCGTGCACCGGCGTCCCTCCCCGACGAGGAATCGTCCGACCTCCTCGAGCGGCTTCTGGGTCGCCGACAGCCCGACGCGCTGGAGCGGCGACCCGGCGAGCTCCTCGAGCCTCTCGAGAGAGAGCGCGAGGTGGCTCCCGCGCTTGTCGCGGACGAGCGCATGGATCTCGTCGACGATGACCGTCCGGACCGTCGAGAGCATCCGCCGGCCGCTCTCGCTCGTGAGAAGCAGGTAGAAGGACTCCGGCGTCGTCACGAGGACGTGCGGCGGCCTCCGCGCCATCGCCGTCCGATCGGCCGGCGGCGTATCGCCGGTGCGCACGAGCACCCGCACCTCGGGCACCGACGGATCGAGCGCGCGGATCTCGGCGAGCGGCCCCTGGAGGTTTTTCTGGACGTCGTTCGACAGCGCCTTGAGCGGCGAGACGTAGAGGATCTCGGTTTCGTCGGGCAGCTCCGGCCCCTGCCGGATCAGGGACTCGATCGCGGAGAGAAAAGCGGCCAGCGTCTTCCCGGAGCCCGTCGGCGCCGCGATGAGCGTGTGTCGACCGGCGCGGATCGCCGGCCAGCCTTCGCGCTGCGGCGGCGTCGGCTCGCCGAGACGGTCGGAAAACCACCTCCGGATCGCCGGATGGAAGGGACCGAGGTCGGACACCGGGCCGATATTAACCGCACGCGTCGACAGACCGTGTCCCACCCGTGGAATGGGCTCGCGGGCCGCGATCGGATCCGCGACTCAACCCCTCGGGCGCGCCCGCGTGCGCCGCGGAGCCGGCCTTCGCGTCCCGCTCGCGCGGCGTCGGGAGAACCGGATCGCCGTCGGATGGGTCGGCTGGTAGAGCCCGAGACGACCCCCGCCCGGCAGCCGAACCACCGTCCGGATTCCCCACTGCTCGGTGGACGGTTTCTCGCACGGGATCCCGTGTGCCTTCAGGTCGTCGATCGTGGCGCGCAGATCCGCGCACATCAGGTAGAGCTCGTGCACGTCGTTTTCTTCGGCCGGGTGCACGGCGACCTCCGCCGGGGGCAGCGCGAAAATGAGCCACCCGCCGCCGGCGTCGACCGACGGAAGACGCAGCACGTCGCGAAAGAAGGCGCGGTCCGCCTCCGGGTCGCGCGAATAGATGATCACGTGGCTTCCGGCGATCACTTCGCTCCTCCTCCGGCGCTTTTTCTAGAACGGATACCCGATCGAGAAGAAGAACTGACCTTTTTCCTTTCGTGTCCCGGC
>DASUAD010000490.1:0-2114 GCA_035763965.1 Thermoanaerobaculia bacterium
GCGTTGAGGAGATTTCTTTCATCCATTCCTCCGCAGCCGTTTTGCGCGAAGCGCCGGGCACACCCTCCGGCGGAGTTGCACGCATCGCCGCTGAAACCGTTCGGGTTGACGAATGCCAGCCAGCCGCCGACCGCCTCGCGAACTTCCCCGGCGCCCGCACCCCGTCGAGCGATCATGTAGTTCGCGAGCCCCCACGCGCTCTTCGCGAGATTGCACGGGCAGCAGCAGGTCGCGAGCGGGAACTCCTCGCAGCACGGCGCCGCCATCGCCTTGAGAGCCTTCTCCCGCACCTTCTGCTGCGCCGGAGTCAGCGTCACGGACCTCGAGTAGCCGATGAACTCGGCCGTCTGCGACGGGACGTCGAAGAACTTCATCGACCGCGACGCGCCCGAGGAAGCGGCGCGATCGAGGGCGAGCGAGGCCGCGAGCGGCACGCCGAAGACGATCAGCAGCGAGGCGAGCTGGACGACGCCCGGGCGACGAGAGAGCACTGAATTCCTCCTGCGGGAACTTCTTTTCCTCCCGCTGGATCGCAGGCTAAGTCCCGCCGCCCGCGCGATTCTGATGCAAACGAATCAGCGCTCATTTCCGGCCAAACCGGGAGAGAATCGGGCCGTGGCCGATTCGGTGGAACTGACGGCCGAGCTCCTTTCCGCGCGGCTCCGGCGGGCGGTGGACCTCCTCTGGCGGGAGACCGTGCGGCGACGCCGGGCGCTCTCAGACGAGCGGGAGCGCCGCCGCTCGGCCCGGCGGATGAAGAACCTGCAGAAGATTGTGCGCAAGGCGCTCGCCGACTATCACCAGATCCAGATCGAGCGGAGGGACCGCCCCTCCTCCTCCTGAACCGCCCCCCTCGGGCCGCGTGATAGGAAGAGGAAGAGGTGAAGCTCCTCGTCTTCAACGCCGGCAGCTCCTCCCTGAAATACCGCCCCTTCGACGTCCCGGCCGGCGGAGCCCCCATCGCGACCTCGTCCGCCGGCAACGTCGAGCGGATCGGAGGGGGCGAAGGCCGGGCCGCCGCGGATCACGCGACGGCCGTGCGGTGGGCTCTGAAAGACCTCGCCGAGCGCGGCCGGGACGGTTTCGATGCCGTCGCGCACCGCGTCGTGCACGGCGGCGAGGCCTTCACCGAGCCGGTGCGGGTGGACGATGCGACGCTCCGCGCGATCGAACGCGCGACGGCGCTCGCTCCCCTCCACAACGGGCCGGCGCTCGCCGTCATCCGCGAGTGCCGGCGGACGGCGACTGCCTCGACTCCGCAGGTGGCCGTCTTCGACACTGCGTTCCATCGGACCCTGCCGGACCGGGCCCGCCTCTACGCCCTCCCGTTCGAGCTCGGAGAGCGGCATCGAATCCGCCGGTTCGGATTCCACGGTCTCTCGTACCGCTCCCTGCTCGACCGTTACTTCGGACAGACCGGGCGGCCGGTCGAAGGCTCGCGTCTCGTCGCCCTGCACCTCGGCAACGGCGCCTCGGCGTGCGCGATTCGCGACGGGCGCTCGGTCGACACCTCGATGGGCTTCACGCCGCTCGAGGGGCTCGTCATGGGGACGCGATCGGGCGACCTCGATCCATCCCTCGTCCCGTTCCTTGCCGAACGCGAAGGCGTGGATGGCGCCCGGATCGTCGAGATCCTGAACCACGAGTCGGGATTGCTCGGCCTCTCCGGCGTGTCGCGCGACACCCGGGAGATCGAGAGGGCCGCCGAGCAGGGAAACGCCCGGGCGCGTCTCGCGCTCGACGTCTTCGCCTACCGGGCCCGCCGGTACCTCGGCGCGTATCTCGCCGCGCTCGGCGGTGCGGACGCCGTCCTCTTCGGCGGCGGGATCGGCGAGCACGCCGCCGGAGTTCGCGCCGCCATTCTCGAAGGTCTCGACGATCTGGGCATTTCGCTCGACCGCGGGCGCAACGACCGCGCGCGCGGAGAGATCGGCCGGATCACCGCCGACGGCTCGCGAATCGAAGCCTGGGTGGTTCCGACGGACGAGGAGACGGTGATCGCGAGGGACGCCGCCGGTCTTCTGGCCTGTGAACGCGCCGGCTTCCGGGAAGACGCTAGAAGAGGTTCAGCGGCTTCAGGATGCCGCCGTCCTTCGTGCGCATCATTTCGAACG
>DASUAD010000491.1:0-9102 GCA_035763965.1 Thermoanaerobaculia bacterium
GTCATCGCGCGGCTTCCCCCGACTCCCGGGACAGCTCCGCGACGCCTTCGTCCAGGAGCCGGCGACGATCCTCGTCGGTGATCTGCGCGGCGAGCATCTCGCGGGCCGCGCCCGTCGTCAGATCGGCAGCTGCTCGACGCAGCTCCATCCGGGCGCCGGCCAGCCTCCGGCCGATCTCCTCCTCCGCTTCGCGCCGGACGCGCTCCACCTCGCGATCCGCTTTTTCCGACAGCGAGGCACGCTCCGTTTCGCCTTCCGCGAGTCCCCGCGCGCGGATCTCGGCGATCTCGACGTCGAGCCGCGCCATCCGCTCGTGGACCTCGGCGCCCAGGCGCGCGGCCTCCGCCCGGAGGGCCTTCGCCTCGCGAAGCCTCTCCTCGACGGCGAGCTGGCGGTTGCGGAACATCGCCGCGAGCGGACGCGCGACGAAGTAGAGAAGGACCGCCAGGAATGCCACGAGATTGACGAGCTGCCACAGCCACAGTGGCAACCCCAGGAACTTCGAAGCGTGCTCCTCGGCCTCCTGCGCGGCAAGCGACAGGGGGAGGACCGAGAGCAGCCATCCGGTCGAACGCGCCGTCGCGATCGGTGCGAAGCTCGACCCGCTCTCGATCACGCGGCGAGCTCCCGTCCGAGGATCTTTTCCGCGAGCTCGGCCGCGAGAGCACGCGCCCGGACGGGGAGCTCCGCCGCGGCGCGCGCCGCGTCGGCTTCGATCGTGCGGCTCGCCTCCTCCACGAGAGACGTCGCCGTCTCCCGCGCCCGCGCGAGCTCCTTCTCGAATCGGCCGAGGCCCTCGGCGCGCAACGCCTCGCGTTCCTTCAGCGCCTCGCGTCGGGCGAGGGCGAGACGGGACTCGCCTTCCGCGACGGCGCGCTCGAGCTCACGGACGCTCTCCCCGTGAATCCGGGCGGCGGCGCGCTCTTCGTCCTCGCGCTGTTCGAGAATCGCGCCGAGCGGGCGGAAAAGAAACCTCTTCATCACCGCGTACGACACGATGAACGCGAAGATCACGTAGAGGAGCGTCACGTCGGGCGCTTTGATCATGGCTGTGCCGGGCTCACCTCGCGATTCGAGAGTCGTGGAGCGAGAGGTCGGGCTGCTCCGCTCCGGGTCGGGACGCGGATGAATAGCACACGGCCGACACGAAAGTCCAAGCTCCGGCGTGCGGCCGGTCGAGATCCCGCTCCCGGATCCCGAAGGCCGGGCCTCGAGGCGAACCCGGAAAGGGAAGATCGAGGACGGTAACCCCCACCCAGCCGAAACAGGCTTGCGACTATAACTACTTTACAATCAGTATTTTAACTGTGATGCCGCTCTCCCCCTGCGGCCGCCGGCATCCCGACGACATTCGACGGAGACTCCGGACCCATCTTGCACGAACCCTGGAAGAAAGCGCCTTCCTCGATCGCGAGCGCCGGCGTCGTCAGGTCGGCGACGACCTTCGCCTTCGGGTGGAGCTCGATCCGCTCGGTCGCCGTGATGGTTCCCTTGAGGGAGCCGTTCACCGACAGCTTTCCGACGTGGACCTCCGCATCGACCTCGGCGGTCTCCCCGATCACGAGCTCGCTGCCCGAAGTGATCTTTCCTTCGAACCTGCCGTCGATGCGGAATCCCTGGTCGAACTTGAGCTCCCCTGAAAAGTGGCTTCCGCGATCCAGAAATCCATTCAACGTTCCATCCGGGGTCGTCCCTCTCATGGCGCCTTCCTTCCTGGTTCGATTCGCCTCGATTCCTGGTTGGTCCTGCGATCCGCGAAACTCCGATTGTCTCTCGGTTCTCTACGCCCGTGACAGCCGTTCGTAAAGTCCGATCAATTCTTCCTCCGAACCGAATGCGACTTCGATTCGTCCTCCGCGCCGGCGCCGCACGATGCGGACCCGAGCCCGCAGGCGTCGCGAGAGCTTCTCTTCGGCGTCTCTCGTGAACGGATCCCGGCGGCGCTCGCGCCGGAGCTTGTCGGCCGATCCCATGCTCGCCACGCGTTTTTCGGCCTGTCGGACCGAGAGGCCGCGCCGGAGGATTTCCTCGGCGAGCCGCTCCTGGTCGTCGGCCGACGCCAGTGAGGCGAGCGCGCGGGCGTGGCCACCCGACAGGAGACCCGACCGGATGCGGTCCCGAACGCTCGATGGGAGCTTCAGCAGCCGCAGGGCGTTCGTGACCGTCGTTCGGTCCTTGCCCACGCGTTCCGCGATCCTCTCGTGCGACAGGCGGAACTCGTCTTTCAGCCGCGCGTAAGCCTCGGCGGCGTCGAGAGGATTCAGGTCCTCGCGCTGGAGGTTCTCGACGAGAGCGACCTCGAGCAGGTCGCTCTCGGACTGCTTTTCCCGCCAGACCACGGGCACCGTCGTCAGACCCGCCATCGCGGCGGCCCGCCAGCGCCGCTCGCCGGCGACGATCTCGAGCTTCTCTCCCCGAGGGGTGACGACGATCGGCTGAACGATGCCCTGTTCCCGGATCGACGCAGCGAGTTCCGCGAGAGCGCCTTCCGCGAATTCCCGGCGCGGCTGGAAGCGATTCGGAACGAGACGTCCGATCTCGACCTCCCGGGCTCCTGTTTCACGTGGAACCTCGTCCCGGCCCGGCAGCAACGCCGAGAGTCCGCGGCCCAACGCCTGTTTCTGGGTCATCGAATCCCCCTCCTCTTCAGGAGCTCTCTTCCAAGAGCCAGGTAGGCCTCGGCTCCCCGGGACTTGATGTCGTAGGCCAGGACCGGTTTGCCGAACGAAGGCGCTTCGCCGAGACGCACGTTGCGCGGAATCACGGTCTCGTAGACGAGGTCTCCGAAGTGCCGGCGAATGTCGTCGAGGACCTGACGGGACAGGTTCGTCCGCTCGTCGTACATCGTCAGAAGAATCCCTTCGATCTCGAGGGCCGGGTTGAAGGCGTTTCGGACGCGGTCGACCGACTCGAGCAGCTCGGTGACGCCCTCCAGGGCGAAGTACTCGGTCTGGAGCGGGACCAGGACGGAGTCGGCGGCCGTCAGCGCGTTGACCGTCAGCAGCGACAGGGACGGCGGGCAGTCGACCAGCACGAAGTCGAAATTGCCGCGGACCGGTTCGAGGGCTTCCCGGAGCTTTCGCTCCCGGCCGGTCTGATCCACGAGCTCGATTTCGGCGCCGACGAGGTCCCGACCCGAAGGCATGAGCCACAGGTTGGGAAAGGTCGTGGGCCGGATCGCTTCCCGTGAATCGACTCCCAGCAGGACGTCGTAGGCACTCGCGCCGTTCTTCTGGCGTGAAAAGCCGAGGCCGGACGTGGCGTTTGCCTGCGGGTCGAAGTCGACGAGCGCCACCTTGCGGTCGAATGCCGCCAGCGCGGCGCCGAGGTTGATCGCGGTCGTGGTTTTCCCCACGCCCCCCTTCTGGTTGGCGATCGCCACGACACGACTCATTTTTCGATCATTCTGGAGCCTCGATGGCGAAATGGAAAGAACGAACAGGCCTCGAACGAAAAGGGACGGAAAAAGCCCCTGATCGTTATTGTCGCGGAAGGGTCGAGCGGGCGTCACGTTCCACGTGGAACTGACGGACAATTACATTTTCCGGAACAGCCCGATGGCGCGCTCCCGGCTCCCCGGGATCGCCAGACCGCCCTCGTAGCGGAAACCGGCGGAGGCGAGCTCCGGTCCGAGCCGCTCGGGCTCGGTCGTCCACAGAACGAGCGCGCCTCCCTGCGCCAGGAAAGGCAGATTCCGGACGAGCCCGCCGTCGATCCGGACCGCGCGCGACGTCGCGCAGTCGAACGACTCGTCCGGCAGGTCTTCGAGCCGGGCTCGCAGCACCCGGGCGTTCTCGACCGGGATCATCCGGGCAACGTGCCTCAGGAATCCGGCGCGCTTTTCTCTCGGTTCGAGCCACGTCATCGCGAGGTCCGGTCGCCAGATCGCGAGCGGGACACCCGGGAATCCGCCGCCGGTCCCGATGTCGACGACCCGTGCGCCGGCCGGAAGGAAGCGTTCCCCGAGCACCGATTCGAGCGTGTGGGCCACGAGCTCCGCTGCAGACAACCGACCCGTCAGGTTGATCCGGCCACGCCAGCGGTCGAGTTCGGTCAGGAAAGCGGCCAGCCGTGCGACCGCGTCGCCGGGCGCCGTCAGCTTCCAGCGGGGAAGCTCGCGCTCCAGGATTTCCCGAAAAGACTCAGGCGGAAGGAGTTCGCGCCCGTCCGACATGGGCGCAGATTATCGCGACGGCGACCGGCGTCACTCCCGGGATCCGGGACGCCTCGCCGATCGTGCGCGGACGTCGGCGCGCGCACTTCTCGACGATTTCGCGGGAAAGACCCGGAATGCTGTAGTCGAAGTCCGCGGGGATGCGGCGGTTCTCGAGGGGCCTCAACTTCTCGACCCTTTCGCGCTCGCGCCGGACGTAGCCCTCGTAACGAACGCGGGCCTCCAGGACGGCGCGCTCCTCCCGGGACAGTTCCGACAGAATCGCGGGTGCCCACTCGAGGAGCCTGTCTGCCGATAAGTCCTGTCTCTTCAATAGTTTATGTAAAGTCGTCGGCCCGTCGAGCCGGATGCCCAGAACCCTCTCCACCTCCTCGGCCGTTTCGCGGTCGGGCCGGACTTCTGCCGCCGCCAGCTGCGACTCGGCGCGCCGCAGCCGCTCCTCCGAGCGCATCGCGCCGGAATACTGCTCGAGCGACACGAGGCCGAGGCGGAGCGCGTGGGGGAGAAGCCTCGGCAGCACGGAGTCGACCCCGAGGAGCAGCCGGTACTCCGCGCGCGAAGTGAAGAGCCGGTACGGCTCTTCGAGTCCCTTCGTCGTCAGGTCGTCGATCATCACCGCGGCGTACGCCTCGGAGCGATCCAGCACGAAGGGCTCCTCGCGTCGAACCGCGAGTGCGGCGTTGATCCCCGCGCAGATTCCCTGCGCCGCCGCTTCCTCGTACCCGGACGTGCCGTTGATCTGGCCCGCGAGAAAGAGCCGCGGAACGCTGCTCGCCTCGAGCGTGGGGAGGAGCTGATCGGGAAAAGAGAAGTCGTACTCGACCGCGTATCCGGGTCGGATCATCCGTGCGTTCGCAAGGCCCGGGATCTCGCGGAGGATGTCGCGCTGCACGTCCTCGGGGAGCGACGTCGAAAGGCCGTTGATGTAGATCTCTTCGGCGTCCCACCCGTCCGGCTCCAGGAAGATCGAGTGGCGCGGCTTGTCGGCGAACTTCACGACCTTGTCTTCGACGGAGGGGCAGTACCGCGGCCCGATCCCGACGATCCGGCCCGAGTACATCGGGCTCGCATGGAGATTCGAACGAATGAGCGCGTGCACGCGCTCGTTGGTGGCCGTCAGCCAGCAGAGGGCCTGTTCCCGCGGAAGGGTTTCGGTGTGGAACGAGAACGGAACCGGCGGGTCGTCTCCGTACTGCGGCTGACAGAGGCCGTACTCCACGGTGTCGCGATGAACGCGCGGCGGCGTTCCCGTCTTGAATCGGCCCAGCCGCAGCCCCAGCTTCGCGAGGGCGCCCGAGAGTCCGACCGCCGCCGGTTCTCCGAAGCGGCCTCCCACGGTCTGCTTCGTGCCGGTGTGCATGAGGCCGCGGAGGAACGTCCCCGTCGTGACGACGACGGCGTCGGCTCCGATCCGCTCGCCGGCGCCGGTGACGACGCCTGCCACGTTGCCGCCCTCGACCAGGAACCCCTCTGCCATGCCCTCGAGGAGAGTCAGGTTCGGCGTCGCCGCGAGCTCCCGGGCGGCCAGGCGTGAATAGAGCGCCCGGTCGCATTGCGCGCGCGGGCCCCAGACCGCCGGGCCCCGCGAGCGGTTGAGGATCTTGAACTGGATCCCCGCCTGATCGGCGAGCCTGCCCATCAACCCGCCGAGCGCATCGATCTCGCGAACGAGCTGGCCCTTCGCGAGACCTCCGATCGCGGGGTTGCACGACATGCGCGCGATCGCGCGGAGGTCTCCCGTCAGGAGAGCCGTCGAGAGCCCCATGCGCGCCGCCGCGTGCGCCGCTTCGCATCCGGCGTGGCCGCCGCCGATCACGACGACTTCGAACCGCATCGCGTCCCTCATTTTCCGATGCAGAAAGTCGAGAAGATCCGTTCGAGCACTTCTTCCGACGTCGTCTCTCCGAAGACGTCGGCGAGGGCGGCGAGCGCCGAGTCAACGTGCGTCGCGGCGTACTCGGGCGAGACACCGCGCTCGAGCGCATCGAGCGCCTCGCACGCAGCCGCGCGCGCGCGCTCGACGAGGTCGCGCTGCCGAACCGAGCCGAGGACCTCGGACGCCGAATCGCTCGTCACCCCGGACGCGACGGTGCGCTCGAGGAGGTCGAGCAACTTCGCGCCGGCGTCCGGAGCAAGACCGCACAGCGACAGCACGTCGCCGGCCGGCCTGTCCGGCCTCGCGCCGGCAACCCCGCCGAGGCGGTCGATCTTGTTCGCCACGATCGCCACCGGCTTTCCGTCGAGCGACGCCACCGCCTCGCGGTCTTCGGGAGTCCACCCGATCGACGCATCGAAGACGTACAGAACGGCCGCGGCCTTCTCTCCCTCGCCGCGCGCCCGCTCGATGCCGATCCGTTCGACCTCGTCCCGCGCGTCGCGGAGCCCGGCGGTATCCACGAGCTCGACCGGGATCCCGCGAACGTCGAGCGTCGCGTCGAGAACGTCGCGCGTGGTGCCGGGCACGTCCGTGACGATCGCGCGCTCCGTGCCGCAGAGCGCGTTGAAGAGCGTCGACTTTCCGGCGTTGGGCCGTCCGAGGATCGCGACCCGGCAACCGGCCGAAAGGAGACGTCCGGTATTCCAGCTCGCGGCGAGCCGGGCGAGCGCTTCGCGCGCAGCTGTCAGGCGGGCGGAGACCGCGGGGTCGACGATTTCGCCGACGTCCTCGGAGAAATCGACGGTGGCGGTGAGGCTCGCCGCGGCCGCGAGCAGGTCCTCCCGGGTTTGCCGGAGGCGCGAGGAGAGCGCTCCTTCGAGCCGCTTCGTCGAAGCCAGGGCGGCGGCGCCCGTTCTCGATTCGATCAAGTCGCGGATCGCCTCCGCCTCGACGAGATCCATCTTGCCGAGGCGGAACGCGCGCTCGGAGAACTCACCGGCTCGCGCCGGACGCGCGCCGGCCGACACGAGAGCGCGGAGGAGCTTCTCGGCGACGACGGGGCTGCCGTGCACGGAGAGTTCCGCGAGGTCCTCGCCGGTGAACGACGCCGGCGCGACGAAGAGCGTAACGAAACCGCGGTCGATCGGCTCTCCTCCGGCGTCGACCAGCAAGACGAGATGCGGGCGCCGCGGCTCGGGATCCTCCGGGAGATCCGGAGCGATGCGCGCGAGGATCTCGCGCGTGCGGGACCCCGACACGCGCAGGAGCGCGATCGCGGAGCGGCCGAGCGGCGTCGCGAGCGCGGCGATGGTATCGAGGAGGGATTCCGATGAGGGACGCATTGGCGATCAGACGCGCGATCTCTCTATCGCCGAAGGTTGCACCCTCTCATCTCCGCGGGGGTGCGCGAAGGGGTCTCGACTGGCGACGCCGACAGTCTGTTCCGGCCGCGACCGAAGGTCGTATTCCCGCAAAGCGGGCGGCCGGAGGGAGCCGGGGGTGAGGGGGTTGACTCCGCCACGGCCGGCGGCGCCCCGCACCGAGCTCACCGCGCCTTCAGCTTCACCGCCACGCGCTTCAGGAATCCGTCGCCTTCGCTTTCGGTCTCGACGTCCGGGTCCTCGGCGAGCGCGAGGTGCACGAGTCGCCGCTCGCCCGGCGAGAGCGGGGGAAGGAGTTGCGGCCGGCGCGTCCGTTTGACCTCCTCGGCCGAGCGGTGCGCGAGCTCCTCGAGGGATTCGCGCTGGTGAGCGCGGAAACCTTCCGCGTCGAGGCGCGGGTAGACGGGTCTTCCGAGCTTGCGGCTCGCGATGCGGCCGGTCAGGACCTCGAGGCCGTTCAGCCCTTCGCCCTTGCTGGCGAGCAACGGCTCGACGTCGTCGCCGATCAGCTCGATCACCATCTCTTCGCGCGAAGGTTTCCGTCGGGTCTCGACCAGGAATCCCGCGGCCGAGAGGAGCTCGGAGAGCGTCGATTCGACCGCGGCGAAAGCCTCTTCGTCGAGAACGGGAGGTCCGGACCGGCGCGGGTGGACTTCCGACGACTGGGCGAGCGATTCCATCTCCTTCTCGAGCGCCGGCGGCGGTTGATCGAGCGCCGTCTGCACGACGTCGACTGCCGTGTCCTCCAGTTCCGAGGCGGCCGTCGCTCCGGGCGCCTCGTCGACCTCGATCTCGACGATCCGCCCGCCCCAGAAGGATTTCTCGTCGCGGACGACGCGGTAGACGATCTGCTCCGCCGCGCGGTTGAGCGCACGCGCGGCGCTATCCACCGCGTCGGTTTCCGTCTTCGCTTCAAACCTCATCTGCGTCTCTCCACCCGATCGGTCCGGTTTTACGCGCGCGCCGCCTTCAGGCGCGCGGGTTTGCCCGCTGCGCCGTCGTCGTCACGCCCCATTCGGTTGATCAACATCTGCTGGAGGATCGTGAGCACGTTCGAAAAAAGCCAGTACAGAACGAGCCCCGAGGGCATGTTCTTGAGCATGAACCCCCACAGGAGCGGCATCGCCATGAAGATCTTCTTCTGCATCGGATCCACGGTCGACGGTGTCATCGCCTGCTGGACGTACATCGTGACGACCATGAGGATCACGAGGACGTAGCTGTGATCGACGGCCGAAAGGTCCTTGATCCACAGGAAGAACGGCGCGTGCCGGAGCTCGACCGCGCGCGACAGCACGTTGTAGAAAGCGACGAGGATCGGCAGCTGCAGGAGAACGGGGAAACAACCGCTCATCGGGTTGTAACCCTCGGCCTGGTAGAGCGCCATCAGCTCCTGGTTCATCTTCTGTCGTTGCGCAGCGTCGGTCTTCGACTTCTTGTACTTGTCCCGGATCGCGTTCATCCTCGGCGCGAGCTTCTGCATCTTCTTCATCGACGCGTAGCTCTTGTGCATGAGCGGGAAGAGGAGGATTCGGATCAGGAGGGTCACGAGGAGGATCGCGAGCCCGTAGTTTCCGGTCCACGCATGGGCTTTCTTGAGGAGCCAGAGAAGCGGCCGCGCGAGGATTCCATACCAGCCGAAGTCGACGGTGCGCTCGAGACCGAGACCC